>NZ_JBRREC010000059.1:0-29635 GCF_056760015.1 Stenotrophomonas sp. STEN029
GGCGCGCCGCCCCCCGCGCCCGGCGCGGGGTTCGGCGGGGCCCCCAACACCTCCCTCCCCCCCCCCCCCGGCCCCCCCGGGGCCCCCCTGCGGTTCCCCCCCCCACCCCCCACCCCCCACCCGGTTTTAGCCCCTGACCCCGGTTTAGCCCATCAAGCCGGTAAACTTGCGCGGTTTTCAAAGATTCCCGGTAGTTGCCATGTCCCGATTCCCCGCCCTTACCCTGCTGGCCGGCGCCGTGCTCTCGCTGGCCGCCTGCAGCTCGACCGCGCCGCTGAGCCGCGTTTCGCCGTCCCCGGCCGATGCCGTCGAGGCTCCGGCGAATGCGCCCAATGACAACCTCAATGCCGTGCTGTGGGTGCAGCGTTCGCAGGAGTACCGGGCCAGCGCGCTGCAGACCTGGCGGCTGGCCGCTGCACAGCTCGACGCGGCGCTTGCCGATGGCAGCTGGACCGCGCTGCTGCCGGAAGAGGGTGGCAAGCACCAATCGGCGAAGTTGAAGCCGGCGGTGGTGGTGGATGTGGATGAAACCGTGCTGGACAACTCGCCCTATCAGGCGCGTTTGGTGCGCGACGGCAGCAGCTACAACGACGCGACCTGGGAAGCCTGGGTGGATGAGCGCAAGGCGCAGCCGGTGCCGGGCGCAGTGCAGTTCGCGCAGGCCGCCGCCGCCAAGGGCGTGACCATGATCTACATCAGCAACCGCACCGCCGCGATGAAGGACGCGACCATCGCCAACCTGCGCGCGGTTGGCTTCCCGGTCGCCGATGACAGCGTCTACCTGGGCCTGGGCACGCCGGTGCCGGGCTGCACCGAACACGGCAGCGAGAAGGGTTGCCGCCGCCAGCTGGTGGCGCAGAACTACCGTGTACTGATGCAGGTGGGCGACCAGTTCACCGATTTCCTGCAGGTCGAGGACAACAGCCTGGCTGCGCGCGATCTGCTGCTGGACAAGTACCAGGGCTGGATTGGCTCGCGCTGGTGGATTCTCTCCAACCCCACCTATGGTGGTTGGGAAGGTGCGGCGATCAATAATGCCTGGTCGTTGCCGGCGGACCTGCGCAACGGGGCAAAGCGCGAAGCGCTGGAGGTGGCCCGATGAGCCGCGCGCCGCTGCCGCTGCGTAACGACGAGCGCCTGATCTTCGCACTCGACGTGCCCGGCAAAACCGAAGCCATCGAATGGGTGGACAAGCTTGGCGATGCCGTGTCGTTCTACAAGATCGGCATGGAACTGCTGGCCTCGGGCGAATACTTCGACGTGCTCGACGAACTGGCCAAGCGCGACAAGCGCGTGTTCGTCGACCTGAAGTTCTTCGACATCCCGGCCACCATTGCAGGCGTCATCCGCCGTCTGTCGCAGTGGCCGGTGAGCTACTGCACCATCCACGGCTGGCACCCGGGCATGATGGAGGCCGCTGCAGCCGCCAACAGCTCGGAGATGCGCCTGCTGGCGGTGACCGTGCTGACCTCGATGGGGCGTCCGGACCTGGCGCAGATGGGCATCGACCGTGAACCGGTGGACGTGGTGGTGGAGCGCGCGCTGGCCGCGCAGCGTGCCGGCATCGACGGCGTGATCGCTTCCGGCCAGGAAGCTGCGCCAATCCGCGCTGCGACTGGTCAGGGTTTCTCCATCGTCTGCCCCGGTATCCGTCCCGGCGGCCCGGTCGGCGACGACCAGCAACGCACCGTGGGCGTGGCTCAGGCCTTTGCCGATGGCGCCGATGCCATTGTCGTCGGGCGGCCGATCCGTCTGGCTGCCGACCCGCGCGCCACGGCGCTGGCTATTCAGCGTGAAATTTTCGAATCAATCAAGTAAATCAACAACTTACAAGGTTGTTTATGAAGTGTTGCTTTAACTGAATCGGGGGGGTAGGCTACGTCTCGTCCGGCTCTGCCGGCGATGCGTCAAACATGTCTACCGGTCCCGTACCGGTTTGAGGAGGTCTGTCACCGGCAACGGGGCGGCCTCTTTTTTTATGCCGGGTTTTGGGGATTCGTTGAGAGCACTGCGTTCGCCGCTTTGTTGTGTGGCAGCCGGAGAGCAGACCCGGCCCTGTGCATGAAGCCATCGAACCAGCCATGCGCCCCCTCCCTTTGTCGCAGGCAAGGGGAGGGCTGGGGAGGGGCGCTCCTGCTGTCAGCCATCCCCGAACCCCAATCCCGACTCTCCGCTCCACCGTGACGGCCGTGCTTGCCGCTGTCACCGGGCAGGCATCAAGATGCTTGGCCTACGGGAGGATCGCCGCCGCCATGCAACGCCGTTCACTACGCAGTTGCCACACCATCATCCTGGCCTCGGTCTGCCTGGTAGCCTTGTTGGCGGCCTGCAAGCGCAACGCCGAGCCCTTGCCCGGCGCCGCCACCGAGCCAGCCGCGGCGGTGCGCCAGCTGACCCAGTACCTGCGCAACAACGACCTGGTCGGCTATGCCCGCGCCGCCGTGCCACCTACCCAGTACGCCGAACTGGAAGCGGCCTGGGCGCAGGGCCATAGCCGCTGGCCGCTGACCGAGCTGCCCTTGGACGAAAAACTGCCTGTGCTGCTGGCCACGCTGTCGGAGAAGGATGCCGAGCGCACGCTGCAGCGCGCCTTCAAGGCGCAGTTGGAAGGCCAGAGCGCGGCCGTGCGGCAGGCCGCGCATTCGCTGGGCCTGTTCGGTGTGCAGTACATCAGCCACCAAGGTGACTACAACGCAGCCGAACGTGCGCACTACGTGCAGCTGGTTACCGCACTCAGCGATTGGGCGCAGGCCGCACCACTGTCGGATCCGAAACTGGCACAGAGCTCGATTGCCACCCTCACTGCCGCCGCCCGTGCCTCCGGACTGGCCGATGAGCAGGCCTTCCAACAGGCCGGCATGACCGGCACCTTGCAGAAACTCGGTCCGTTCGCAGCGGCCAGCAAGCAGGTGCTGGCCGCGTATGGCCTGAAACTGGATGAAAGCGTTGAGCAGATGCGCACCGGCTTGGTCTCGCAGGATGGCGACCGTGCCACCGTTCGCGTGCAGTACCCGCTCGCAGGCAAGGAACTGGACCTTGAAGTGGCGCTGGTGAGGCGCGACAAGCGTTGGTACCTGGCACGCACGCTCAGCGATGTGGACGCGGTGCTGGCGGCCGCGCGCGCGGCCGAACAGGCCAAGGCCGAGGCCCTTCAGCCGGCCGGAAATCCCGACCTGCAAACTGCAGACAACGCGGCAGCGGCGGCTAAGCCATAATGGCGCCGATGTCGAAACAGAAATCCCAGCCCGATCAGGGTGAACTGCTGCCGCCGGACGACGCCAACGCGACGCCCGCCACTCCCGCTGCCATCGTGCCGCGCGCTTCTGCGCGTCCGGCGCCTGCGGCCCGCGCCGCGCGCCGCCCGTGGTGGGCGCGCCTGCTGGGCAAGCTGATCGAGCCCTGGCTGGGCCTGAAGATCGAGCCCGAGCAGCCTGGCGAATACAACGACGGCCGCCCGGTGGTGTACGTGCTGGAGGACTACGGTCTGTCCAATGCACTGATCCTGGACAAGGCCTGCCGCGATGCCGGCCTGCCGTCGCCGCTGGTGCCGCTGGCCGGTGACCCGACCGGGCGCAAGCGCGCCTACGTGGCGTTGTCGCGGCGTTCCAGCAACAGCGCGCTGATCCCTGAGCAGCGCGGCGCCAAGACCCATTCCGATTCGTTGGCCAAGCTGCTGCAGGCGCACCGCGCCAATCCGGGCCTGGACGTGCACCTGGTGCCGGTGTCGATCTTCGTCGGCCGCGCCCCGGACAAGCAGAGCGGCTGGTTCGCGGTGCTGTTCTCGGAAAACTGGGCGCTGGTCGGCCGCTTCCGCCGCCTGCTCGCGATCCTGCTCAACGGCCGCGACACCATCGTCCGCTTTGCCCCGCCGGTCTCGCTGCGCGGCACCGTCGACGAAGGCCTGGAGCCGGAGCGCACCGTCCGCAAGCTGCAGCGCGTGCTGCGCACCCACTTCCGCCGCATCCGCGAATCGATCATCGGCCCGGATCTGTCCACCCGCCGCCTGCTGGTAGACAAGGTGCTGGAATCCGATTCGGTGCGCGAAGCCATCGCCGTGCAGGCCAAGCGCGACAACTCCAAGACCACCGACGCCTGGAAGAAGGCGCAGGGCTACGCCTGGGAAATCGCCGCCGACTATTCCACCCCGGTGGTGCGCTCGGCCAGCTTCATGCTCAGCCACGTCTGGAACCGCATCTACGCCGGCGTGCTGGTGCACCACCTGGACAAGTTCAAGGAAGCCGCGCCTGGCCACGAAATCGTCTACGTGCCCAGCCACCGCAGCCACATGGACTACCTGCTGCTGAGCTACCTGCTGTACGACCGTGGCATCGTGCCGCCGCACATCTTCGCCGGCATCAACCTCAACCTGCCGGTGGTCGGCACCTTGTTGCGCAAGGGCGGTGCGTTCTTCGCGCGGCGCAGCTTCCGTGGTAACCCACTGTACTCGGCGGTGTTCTCCGAATACATGGCGCAGCTGGTATCGGGCGGCTACTCGATCGAGTACTTCGTCGAAGGCGGTCGCTCGCGTACCGGCCGCCTGCTGCAGCCCAAGGGCGGCGTCATCTCCATGACCCTGCGTGCCTACCTGCGCCAGCCGCGCAAGCCGGTGCTGTTCCAGCCCATCTACATCGGCTACGAGAAGCTGATGGAAGGCAACAGCTACCTTGACGAGCTGTCCGGCCGGCCGAAGGAAAAAGAATCGATCTGGGCGCTGCTGTGGGGCATCCCCAAGGTGCTCAAGCAGAACTACGGCCAGGTGGTGGTGAACTTCGGCGAGCCGATCGCATTGAACGACGTGCTGGCGGTGAATGCCCCGGAGTGGGACGGCCAGCCGGTGCCCGAGGACGAGAAGCCAGCGTGGTTGATGAAGACCGTCGACACGCTCGCGCAGAACATCAACGTCCACGTCAACGCTGCCGCCGACGTCAACCCGATCAACCTGCTGGCGCTGGCGCTGCTGTCCACGCCCAAGCATGCGATGGGCGAGGCCGACCTGATCGCGCAGATCGAGCTGAGCAAGAAGCTGCTGGTGGAGATGCCGTACTCGGACCGGGTCACGGTCACCCCGCATTCGCCCGAGCGCATCATCGCCCACGCCGAGGAAATCAACGTCCTCACCCGCACCAAGCACCCGCTGGGCGACGTGCTCAGCGTCAGCGGCGATACCGCGGTGCTGCTGAGTTACTTCCGCAACAACGTGATCCACCTGTTCACCGCCTCGTCGTGGGTGGCGTGCTGCTTCCAGAACAACCGCCGCATGAGCCGTGGCGGGCTGCTGCGCCTGGGCCGCGGGCTTTACCCGTTCCTGCAGGAAGAGTTGTTCCTGCCCTGGAGCGAGGACGAGTTCGCCGCGCGCATCGACCAGACCATCGACGTGTTCGTGCGCGAAGGCCTGCTCCAGCATGTGGGCGAGGACGATGGCGGCATGCTCGCGCGCAGCACCGGCCAGACCGACGAAGTATTCCGCCTGCGCGCGATCGGCCACTCGCTGCAACAGGCATTCGAGCGCTATTACATCGCCATCTCGGTGCTGGTGAAGAACGGCCCCGGCACGCTGGGTGCCGGTGAGCTGGAAAGCCTGTGCCAGCAGGCCGCGCAACGCCTGAGCCTGTTGTATGCACCGGCCGCACCGGAGTTCTTCGACAAGTCGCTGTTCCGCGGTTTCATCCAGAAGATGCGCGAACTGCGCCTGGTCTGGCCGGACCAGAACAGCAAGCTGCTGTTCGACGAGCGCCTGGATGCCTGGGCCAAGGACGCCAAGTTCATCCTCGGCCGCGAACTGCGCCACACCATCGAGCGTGTGAGCCCGGAAGCGGCGAAGCCGGAAGTGCCGCCAGCAGTTTGATTGGAGACACTGTAGAGCGGAGCCATGCTCCGCTGGGGCTCGACCGGTACAGCCTCTGCCGAGCATGGCTCGGCACTACCCTATCGACTGGTCTTGTGGGAGCGGCGTAAGCCGCGAAGCCACTGCTCAATCAGGTAGCACGCATGCAGGCAACGCGGATTACGCCGCTCCTGCAGCCCTGACCTTGCTTGCAAGGCCGCCTGCCGAGCATGGCTCGGCACTACAGTCGAGCATCGCCGGTTAGCCGCGTACGCCAATGGCTGCTGGCTTCGGTGGCGGTGGGCATGGCTGTTGCTCTGGTACGCATTTCAGCTGCTCGCGAATCTGATGTTTGATGGTTTCAATCAGGCCGTGCTCGTTTTCCTTCCTGGGGTGATCATCAACCAGGTTTGCCCTGGGAGTAATGTCGATGGTTCGTGTTATCGCCGGTGGTGACAACGCGTAGGTATTGCGATTGTTCCAGATGCCGCAGATGGCGGTGAAAGCGCCACTGCCGCGTGCTGCGGCACTGGCTTGCGCCCGCGCATCAATGATTGCGTCGGTCGCAGTTGCCTTGCCCTCGGCAATGAAATAACGCATCTGTTTGCCCTTTGGGCGGAAGCAGAACATCGCACCATGACCCGGTAGCGTGCTGCTCAAGAGCAAGGTCCAACCGCCATTGTGGCCTTTGGTGTTTGCCTGTCGCGTGGCTTCCTGGCCGGCAGCGGGACGATCCTGGACCACGACGAAATTGCCGCTGTCCGGATGCGCCAACACGACCACCTGCGCGGAACAGGGTCCTGCGTAGAACGCAAACAGGATGAACACGGTCAACTGCCAGGGCCGCAGGTTACGGCCCTGCCTTGACCAGCACCGGCTTGCCGCCGCCACGGTAGGGGTCATAGGTCGGCATCCGATAGTCGTTGGGTTTCAGCTGCCGGCCACAGTTGAAGCTGCTTCCGCCGTGGCCCGGCGTGGGGTTGTAGCCTTCGCCACCAGGGCAGCCGGCCTGGCTCAGCGCGGTTTCCAGAGAGGGATACCACGACAGCAGGTTCTGCAACGGGCCCATGCATTGGAATGTTCCGGCGTTGCTGGCTTGGCACCATGCTTTGGCGGGGCCGTAGTCTGGCGGAGCAATACTTGTCTTTGGCGTGGTCGAAACCGCGGCCCCTCCTGCGGATGACATCGTCTGCACCTGCTGCCGGCTTGATGCCTCGACAAAGGGGCGCATCACCCGCTCGCGTTCAGTTGCTGTCGCGCGTTCGCGCTCTTCGGCCAGGCGTTTGCGTTCGGCCGCAACGTTGGCGCGCATGGTGTCTTCACGCGCTTTCACGGTCTGTTGTTGGCTGCTGATGGCGCTGGAGTTGCCAATCCCGCCCGTGCCACCGATGGCACGCGCATTGCCAGCGTTCGCCGCGGACTGGCGCTGTTGCTGGGCGATGGCCTGCTGGCGTTGCTGTTCGGCCTGTCGTTCCAGACGGGTGCGTTCTTGCGCAAGGCGCTCGCGTTCCAGATCGCGTTGGCGCTGGCGGTCCACGGCCTCGGCTTCTCGACGGACAGTGTCCAGGAAGCGTTGCCGCTGCAGATCCTCCTGCTGCTTCTTGGCCATTTCGCTACCCAACGTGCCGATGAACGCGTCGAATATGTTGGCGGCGCCGCTCTGCGCTGGGGCATCGTCCCCGCCGTCGTCTTCGTAACCATCATCGCTTGCCAGTGCTTCTTCCTGTCGGCGCAGTTCGTCCTCCCGGCGCTTGGCTGCAGCTTGCTGCTCGCCCTGTGCACTGATCTCCTTGTTCCGCTCCACCCCGCGGCGCACTTTTGCCAGGTCTTCTTCGCTCAACTGGCGGGGGGGCTGCTGTGCTGGCAACGCAGTTGGCACGGTGAGAAGAATGAACGCCACCGCAAGCATCGTCGGCTTCATGGTCAGAATCCAGTGCTCGCAGCTTCGTCACAACTGGCCTGCAGAAAGCGCATCGCGTACTCGACGCGATCGGCCATCAACGGGTCTGCAACATTCAAGCCGTAACCATCGGTGGCTCCGCTGGTGGCAAGGATGAGCTCACGCTTGCCGGAGCCGTCCGACATCGAGTTCGCCAGCCTGGTGATGCTCACTTTCCCCCAGTTGATGTAGCGTGGGAGTGGAAATTCGCTCAGCGGGCGGAGTATGGCAACCCCGTCGGTGGATGCGGTCCAGCGAACTCCTCCCGCGTACACACCCGCGTTCTCGTATTCCATTTCTGTTATGCGGGTGACGCACGGGTTCACGTTCCCGCTCTGGTCGATGTTGTCGGTTTTCCTGACCCACAGGTTGTACATGGCCGGGATTCCATCGAACGTCGCCACGCGTTCGGGCACATACCTGGTTGATCTGTTCGGCACGCTGTTCAGGAACTGGTGTGCACCTTCGACGGTTTGCTTGGTTTGGGCGAGGGCATCACCGCCAAGCAGAAGACCGACGGCAGCAACAAGGAGGCAGTGTCGGGGGGCGTTTTTCATGTGACCTTCCAGAGGGATGGAGTCAAGGGGAGACAGGTGATTTCGAGTTGTAGTTGAGTGCGATTCTTCGACGGCTATGGAAAGCACTGGAGCGGCGGATCGATCCCCATTGTCTTGACGACCGACTTGACCTTGGCGCGATCTGGCTCCGATGCGCGGAGTGCGTCGATGAGTTGCTGGTTGCTTCCGTACACGGGGTGCGAGTCCTTTGCCATCGCGAAGGCAGCCGCTGCGGCCTGCAGGTCACATTGCCGGAATGCGTTGATAGCGCTTGCTTGAAGCTCCATTGCCTTGATGAGCCCGGATGCCGAATTGCTGTCGGCGTTGGCAGCGCCTGTTTCATCCACCACGAGGTTGTTTTTCCCCGCCGATACGGACTGGTTGATGAGGGTCTTGATGCCATTGAAGCTGCAGGTACTGGCGTACTGCTGAAGCCTGCTCTCGGCCTGCCTGTAGGTGAAGTCAGTTGCCTTTGACCTGGCAACGTTTTCCTGGGCCTGCCTTTCCATTGCATAGCGGACCAGGGTCTCAGCCAGCGGCAGGTCGACGGATGCGACGTAATGTGCATCCCAGTTCTGGTAGTTGACGTCCAGCCCGCCAAAGAGGGCGCTTGTGATGCCGGTGGCAAGGTTGCTGCTCTTGGTCAGGTTGAGGACGGTGCTGAGGGCCGTGTTGGTGTTGCTTGCCAGATCGCGTCCATAGCGGCGTTGCTGTTGCTTCTGCGTTACCTGGAGCATGTACGCCGAGCACAGCATGTTCGTCACGATCATTCCGCTTTCAAGAAATGTGGCCGCTTCTTGCCGGCTGGCCGAGTTGGCTTGCGACAGTTTTGAATCCCTCTTGAATACGCCAGCCATGTCCTTGATGTACTGCGGGAGTTCGTCGTAGGCCTTCCTGCGCAGCGTCGGTTTCGGTTGATCCTCTGCGACCCCCTTATCGTTCTCGCCCGGCACTACATCGGCTTTGGGCTCAGTCGCGAACTCATAGATCTCTTGATACGTCAGCGGTTGGATGGGTTTGCGCCAGGGTGCATTGATGTTCTGGAGGCTGGCGCAGCCGGTGATCAGAACCAGTGCCGGGAGAAGCAGTAGCGGTTTCATGTTCACGTCCTTGATGTCCTTTCCGTGCCGCTTGCTGTCAGCGGTGGTATTCCCTGGTCCCGCGATACGGTGGTGTTGCGGCACAACATCTCCGTTCTCTTCTGATACATCGGTACCGGGGACTCCACGGGAGGGCGTGCGAGTTGCGTGGAGGATTCGTCCGCGCCACGCAGGAGTCGTTGTGGCCGCTGAACGCGCTGCGCGTCCGGCTGTGGTTCCACGGCGCCTGACCATCGAAATGCATGCCCATGGCCAACCGCATGCGTGCGGCTGGAATTCGCTTTTTTCATGCTGCCCCCTGCAGACGTTGGGCCTGCCGATCTGTCGCCTGATCGACCAAACCAGCACCAAGCGCTGTCACCGGCAGTTGACCGTAGCCACAAAACCCAAAACACTCCCAACCGGGGCTTGACAACAGGGGGAAGGCCTTGGATCGGATGATTCAGTTGGTGGCGTTGGGGGAGGGCGGATGAGGCGCTCGTATTCCGGCTGCCTGCCCAAGCAGCTGCATTGGTTCGTCCTCACCACGGGAGGAGCACATGGCTGATGGGGAACTGCTGGGTGAATTGCTGCGACCGCTCTACGCTTCGGTGCTGGATCCGGCGCAGCTGGAAGTATTCAACCAACGCATGGCCGAAGCCACCTGCAGCCACATCACCGGGGTGATCATTCACGATGTCGCCGCCGGCAAGGGCCAGCTCAGCCACATACATGGCGTGGACAATGCGTATATGGCTGGACTGCTGGCTGACCTGGACCTGCGTGACGACCCGTGGATGAAGCGGGTCAGCCCGCAATTGGCCATCGGCCGGGTGTTGAACACGGATGCATTCCTTGCCCGCAGCGTCGCGTTGAACAGCGGTTTCTATGACGCCTATTACCGGCAGCTGGATATCGTCCAGCAGGTGGCATCGGTAGGTCTGTATGACGGCACCAACTCAGTGACCTTGTCCATGTGCCACGGTGACCTGAAGCGGACCTATGGCAAGCAGGAGCTCGGCTTGCTGCAGGCGCTGACCCCGCACTGGATCAACGCCTATGCCATGTTGCGGCGGATCGGTGACCTGCAGCAGCAGGTGACCACACTGGAGCAGGCACTGGAGTGTTCGCCGGTAGCAATGTTGATGTTGGGCGGGAATCTGCGTATCTGCCGTAGCAATGCGGCTGCCGAACGTTTGCTGGAGTACGGATTGCTACGCCGAGAGGGGGGGCAGTTGGGCGTGGCAGGGCGTGCCCAGGCGGGGCTGCAGGGGCTTTTGCAACGCGCGTTGCGCGGCGACAGCCAGTTGCTCGGCGGGGATGTGGAGAAGCTGGTGTTGCACGATGCCGCACAGCGTCCGTGCCTGGTTCTGACCGCACATCGGCTCGTGAAATGGTCACCGCAGGAGCAGGGGGTGTTACTGGTTTTCGCACGCGAGGTGAGACCGGCACCAGAGTCGCTGGAGTCTGCATTGCGACAGCTGTTTGGGCTGACGGAGGCCGAATCGCGGCTGGCGTCCGCAATGCACCGACATGCCGATGTTGGCGCAGCCGCCCTTGAGTGTGGAATAACCCCAGGTACGGCCCTGGGTCGGCTCAAGACCATTTATGACAAAACGGGAGAGCGGGGGCAGGTTGGCCTGGTGCGCCTGGTCAGCGTGCTGGCCACGGTCTGCCGCTGATCCGCGAAGCCGACAACAAGTTGAGCTGTCGCGGCTGCCGGCATCCCGTCGGTTTCAACGCTGGCGGCTTCGCGGCTGACGCCGCTCCTGCAACCGCAGTGTGCGGTGGATTGCCTTGGAAAGCTGCTGCCGAGCATGGCTCGGCACTACACGGTGATTGCCAGCCGGTGATTGTTGAACCGCATTCAGGCTGGCTCGTTCGGGATCAGCATGCTTTCCAGCTTGGTGATGCAGTCGCGCAGCTGCAGCTTGCGCTTCTTCAGCCGCTTGGACTCCAGATCGTCGTCCGGGTTGGCGGCCAGGCGCGAGATGTCTTCGTCCAGGCTGCGGTGTTCGGCCCGCAGGACGGCGATGCGTTGGCTGATCTGCTCGGGGGTCATGGTCTCCACGGGGATTGAGCATACACGTTGCCGCTGGCCGCGTGAGGGACGCTGCCGACCCGGTAGAATGGGGGCATGAGCGCTGTCATTTCCCTTCCCGATCCCGCCCCGCGGGCCCGTGATCCGCACGTGGCCGAACGTGAACACCAGAAACTCGGCAAACGCCTGCGTCACCAGGTAGGCCAGGCCATTGCTGATTTTGGCATGATCGAGGCCGGCGACAAGGTGATGGTCTGCCTGTCCGGTGGCAAGGACAGCTATACCTTGCTCGACATCCTGCTACAGCTGCAGAAGAAGGCGCCGGTGCCGTTCGAGCTGGTGGCGGTGAACCTGGACCAGAAGCAGCCGGGTTTCCCGGAACATGTGTTGCCCGAATACCTGGCCTCGATCGGCGTGCCGTACCACATCATCGAACAGGACACCTATTCGGTGGTGAGCCGGGTCATCCCGGAAGGCAAGACCATGTGTTCGCTGTGCTCGCGCATGCGCCGTGGCTCGCTGTACACCTACGCCGAAGCCAATGGCTTCACCAAGATCGCGCTGGGCCACCACCGCGATGACATGGTGGCCACGTTCTTCATGAACCTGTTCCACCACTCCAAGATTTCCGGCATGCCGCCCAAGCTGCGCAGCGATGACGGCAAGCATGTGGTGATCCGCCCGCTGGCCTATGTGCGCGAAGCGGACATCATCGAATACGCCAACACCCGCCAGTTCCCGATCATTCCGTGCAACCTGTGCGGCACTCAGGAAAACCTGCAGCGCAAGCAGGTCGGCCTGATGATGAAGCAGTGGGAAAAGGACACGCCCGGCCGCATCGAGCAGATCTCGCGCGCGCTGGGCGACATCCGTCCGTCGCAGCTGGCCGATCCCAAGTTGTTCGACTTCATGGCGCTGGGTCGCCGTGAAGACGCACCACAGTCCGATGCGCAGGCGTGGCTGGACGGCAGCGACAAGCAGCAGGATCAAGAAGCCCTCCTCCCTCCGGGAGAAGGGTTGGGATGAGGGGGGCAGTGCTACGGTGGTTTCAAACCAAGCACTGCGCATCACCCTCATCCATCCCCCGGCTCCACCGGCGGCACGCTCTTCGGAGCAGCTTTTCCTGCGAGGAGAAGCATGCCCCTGAACCATGAATACGAAATAGGACATCCATGTTTTTCAAGAACCTCACGCTGTTCCGTTTCCCAACCTCCATTGATTTCTCCGACGTCGACACGCTGCTGCCGCAGGTGGTGCTCAAGCCGGTCGGCGCGCTGGAAATGACCTCGCGCGGCTTCATCTCGCCGTTCGGCCGTGAAGAAAAGATCCAGTTCTCGCATCGCATCGGTGATGCGCTGTGGCTGACCGTCGGCGGTGAAGACAAGATCCTGCCCAGCGTGGTGGTCAACGACCTGCTGCAGCGCAAGCTGGAGGAGATCGAAGAGAAGGAAGGTCGCAAACCCGGTGGCCGTGAGCGCAAGCGCCTGAAGGACGACCTGCTGCACGAGCTGCTGCCGCGCGCCTTCGTCAAGAGCTCGCGTACCGATGCCTTCCTCGACCTGCAGCACGGTTACGTCGCCGTCGACAGTTCCAGCCGCAAGACCGGCGAGAACGTGATGAGCGACATCCGCGGCATGCTCGGCAGCTTCCCGGCGATGCCGCTGAACGCCGAAGTCGCACCGCGCGCTATCCTGACTGCGTGGATCGCCGGCGAGCCGCTGCCCGAAGGCCTGAGCCTGGGCGAAGAATGCGAGATGAAGGACCCGGCCGAGGGTGGCGCGGTGGTCAAGTGCCAGCACCAGGAACTGCGCTGCGACGAGATCGACAAGCACCTGGATGCCGGCAAGCAGGTCACCAAGCTGGCGCTGATCTTCGAGGACAACCTGTCCTTCGTGCTCGGCGACGACCTGATCGTGCGCAAGTTGAAGTTCCTCGATGGCGCGCTGGACCAGCTCGAGCACATCGACGAGGAAGGCCGTCGCGCCGAACTGGATGCCCGCTTCGCCCTGCAGAGCGGTGAGATCCGTCGACTGTTCCTGCTGCTGGAGCAGGCATTCAAGCTGAGCAAGGCTGATAGCTGAACCCGTTGCTGACCTACCCGGTTTCGTAACCGGGTAGGGACTATGCTGGGACCATGGTTAGCCTGCTTCGCCGTCTGATGACCCCCGCCGCGCCGGTGATCCAGCGCGACACGGTGCGCCTGCGCCTGGACGATGCCGAGATCGAAGTGCTGCGCGTGCGTGATCCGCGTGCACGCCGGCTCAAACTCAGCGTGGACGAACGTGGTGCGCGGCTGACCATGCCGCTGCGGGCCAGTCTGGTTTCCGGCGAGCGCTTCCTGCAGGCCAACCGGCAATGGTTGCAGCAGCAGTTGGCGCGGCTGGGAGGCGATGGCTTGCTCGCGCCAGCACTGCGTCTGCGTGAGCCCGGCGTGCTGCCCCTGCGCGGCGAGTTGTTGCCGGTGCAATGGCAGGAAGGTCGGTTCACCCGCATCGAGGTTGATGCGGGTGTGGTGACGATCCAGCTGCCGGCACGCGCTGGGGAACCGGCGTTGCGGCGCGCGCTGCGAGAGTTCTATGAAGTGCAGGTGCGCGCCGATGTCGGCCAATGGCTGCCGCGCTATCTGCCCGGTCTGGCACGTGCACCGTCACGGCTGCGGCCAAAGGTGATGTCCTCGCAGTGGGGATCACTGGCGCCGGATGGTTCGATGGCCTTGGACCTGGCCTTGGTATTGGCGCGGCCGTCGGCGTTCGAGTACGTGCTGGTGCACGAGTTGTGTCACTTGTTGCAGGCCAACCACTCGCCAGCGTTCTGGGCGGAAGTGGAAGCGCGTTTTCCCGAGTGGCGCGATGAGCGCGATTACCTGCGTGAGGAAGGCCGCAGGTTGAAGAGCACCTTGCATCAGCTGCTGCGGGCGCAGGGCTGAGGGCGAATCCGAAGCAACGTCAAAAGCTTTCTCTTCGCTCCTCGAGCGTAAAGCCAAAGCAGGCTACTGTAGTGCCGAGCCATGCTCGGCAGGGCTTTACCGGCAAGATCAAAAGCTTCCCCTCATCCCAACCCTCGCTCCGCGCCCCGGCCCTTGCGCTGGCGCAAGGGCGTTCGATGGGCAGCGAACCTGTGGTTCGCAAGCTGCCCCTCTTACCCCGCAAGCGGTAAAGGCCACTGTAGTGCCGAGCCATGCTCGGCAGGGCCTTGCCGACAAGATCAAAAGCCCCCCTCATCCCAACCCTTCTCCCGCAGGCGGGAGAAGGGCTACAGCTACAGCTACAGCTACAGCTAAAAGCCAAAAGCCAAAAGCCAAAAGCCAAAAGCCAAAAGCCAAAAGCACCCCTCCCTGGCCCTCCCCTTGCCTGCGGCAAAGGGAGGGGATGGACCATGCACTTGGCGGCTATCTAGACACCTGCAGTGCCCGCTCTTCCCCCTCCCTTTGCCGCAGGCAAGGGGAGGGTTGGGGAGGGGTGCCTTTGCTCCTGCTTTAGCATCCGCGTCTGATCTTGTTCCTGCCCCTGCTCGTACTGCAGCACCAGCAACAGCAACAGCAGCAACAGCAACAGCAACAGCAACAGCAACAGCGGCACCTTATCCCACCCGGCGCATCACCTCGGCTTCACCACCGGCCGAATAGCGGAACACCGAAACCGCCTCCGCCAACGCACTGGCCTGCTCTTCCATCGAGCGCGCCGCCGCGCTGGCTTCTTCCACCAAGGCTGCATTCTGCTGGGTGGTTTCATCCATCTGCACGACGGTGTGGTTGACCTGCTCGATGCCGGCCGATTGTTCCTGCGAAGCCGCGGCAATCCGCGCGACGATGTCGCTGACCTGCTGCACCGAGCCGACAATCTCACTCATGGTGCTGCCGGCCTGTGCGACCAACGCGGCACCATCGTCCACCTTGCCCATCGAGTCGCCGATCAGTTCCTTGATCTCGCGTGCGGCGGTGGCCGAGCGCTGTGCCAGGCTGCGCACTTCCGATGCGACCACTGCGAAGCCACGGCCCTGCTCACCGGCACGTGCGGCTTCCACCGCGGCGTTCAGTGCCAGGATATTGGTCTGGAAGGCGATGCCATCGATCACCCCGATGATTTCGGCAATGCGCTTGGAGGACAGCTCGATCGCATGCATCGTCGACACCACCTGCCCAACCACATCGCCACCGCGTGCAGCGACATCGGCAGCACCCATGGCCAGCTGGTTGGCCTGACGGGCCGAGGCCGCGTTCTCGCGCACCGTGGCGGTCAGTTCTTCCATCGAGGCGGCGGTTTCCTCCAGGTTGGCGGCCTGCTGCTCGGTACGGCGCGAAAGATCGTCATTGCCCGCCGCCAGTTCGTGCGCGGCGGTGTTGATCGCCAGCGAGCACTGCTTGATCTGGCCAACAATGCCGGTCAGGCGTTCGGCAGTAAGGTTGGCGTCGTTCTTCATCGCTTCGAAATCGCCGGCGTAGTCGCCCTGCACGCGGTGATCCAGGTCGCCAGCAGCCAGCGCCGACAACATCGTGCGCAGTTCGCCGGTGGTGGTGGCAACCACCTCCAGCAGCTGGTTGATGCCGGTGGTAAGTGTCTGGATGAAGCCAGCCTCGTTCACCGCCTGCAGGCGCTGGTCGAGAGCGCCGGCCGAGGCGGCGGCGACGATGCCGGCGACGCTGTTCTCAAGCGCCAGTTCCTGGGTGCGGTCGTGCCACTCCACCGCGAAGCCGCTGCGGCTGCCGTCGGCGTTGAATACCGGCGTCACCACCTGGCTGAAATGCACCGGGCCAATGGTGATCTGGCCGTTGTGCACCTTCCTGAGCTGGTCGAGCATGCCGCGGATACGCGCCGGGTTGGCGTGGAAGCGGTGGATGCTGCTGCCGACCAGGGTATCGACGTTGAAGTCCGGGAAGGCCTTGCGCAGGCTGTCCTGCTGGTTGCGCAGCAAGGCCACGACCGAGCGGTTCACGTAGCGGATGATGTGTTCGTTGTCGGCGATCATCATGCCGGTGCGCGAGGCGTCCAGCGAGGCGCGGATCTGGGTGTTCTCATGGTGCAGCGCGGCTTCCAGCTGGTGCTTCTGCTCCAGCTGGGTGCGCATGCGCAGCACGCCATCGGC
This sequence comes from Stenotrophomonas sp. STEN029, assembly GCF_056760015.1. Lineage (NCBI taxonomy): Bacteria > Pseudomonadati > Pseudomonadota > Gammaproteobacteria > Lysobacterales > Lysobacteraceae > Stenotrophomonas > Stenotrophomonas sp. STEN029. The sequence goes on from NZ_JBRREC010000059.1 coordinate 16,523, forward strand.
GAGGGTGCCTGTGGCGAAGCTGCGTTCGTTGCCAATGGCGTCGTTGCGTTCACCGCTGGCGATCGCATCCACCATCGCACGCAGCCGTGCAGGTGCCGCGCCCAGGGTCAGTACCTGGCGCCGCAGTTGCACCGCCATTGCGCTGATGAAGGCGGTCTCAACCACCACGTACAGTGCATGCAGCAGGACGATATTGAGACCACTGCCCGCGGCAAAGGCACGCACCGGCAGGCCGCGCGTCTGCAGCCAGTAGAAGGCCAGGTGATGCACGCTGATTGCAGCGGCAGCCACCACCACCGGGATCCAGTCGCGGTAGTACAACAGCAGCGCGATCACCACGAACACGCCGAAGTGCATTTCCACCAGGCCATTGGCCTGCTGGATGGTGGCGGCGACCAGCGCCATCAGCACCAATGCCACCGTCACCCGGCTGAGCAGGCTGCCCGGTGCCAGTTTGATCTGCACTGCCATCAGCGCCAGCGAAGGCAGGCTGATCGCGAAGAATGGCAGCCATTGCCCTGACCACAGCGCCAGCGCCAACGACGCCAGGCCGAGTATCAGGCCGAAGTACAGGAACATGCGGTCCGCCGCGCAGGCCAGCTGCGTGTAGTAGGCGTCGGGAGGTGGCGTCGTGGCGTGGGGGCGAGTGGACATCGGGAACTCCTGGTCAACAGGAACAGCGGGGAGGAAGGAACAAGGGCGGGTTGCGTTCGGCCAGCAGCGCCGGCAACCAGCTGGCGAGGGTCGAGTTGCCGCGGCCACACGCCAGCGCGGAAGGCTGCAGCGGGCCGGCATAGAGCGGGTGGCCATCGGCGGCCAGCACCAGCAGTTCGTAGGCGCCGGTGGCACCGAGGGCGATGGTGTGCGCGCCTTGTGCCTGCAGCGCAGTGCTGAGCTGTTGCCAGGCCTGCTCGTCTTGCATGCAGTCGCAAGCGGGCGCGGTCAGTCGGATTGCCAAGGGTGCAGCGATTGCAGGCAGTTGCCCTTGCGCGCGCAGTCCATCCACCAGCGCTGCCACCGCCGCTTCGTCATCGCCGGGGCGGTGAGCAAGCGCGGCGACGCTGCGGGTGGTCCAGCCCAGCCAACAGGCGAGCAGGATCAGGCCGGTGATGACACCGGGCCGGAGGGCGGGGCGGGGGGGCATGCGATGGTGGGGCGCGCAGCACCCGTTGCGGGGCTGCGGGACATCTTCTCGATTACGGCAATGCCGGGGTTATCGGCTGCCGCGCTTACTACTGAAGCCGATGCCAATGGCATCGGGCTCCATATTCAGCTGGCGTCGGGCAACGCCGCGATGAAGTTGCGGATGATCGCCGCGACTGCCTCGGGATCATCCATGTGCACATGGTGATGGCCGGGCAGGGTATGCAGGCGGCCATCCGGCAGCAGCGCCGCGCGCTGGCTGCGTTCCGGTTCCGGGAAGTAAGGCTGGGCCGGGGTGGCGTAGATCACCTGCACCGGGCAGAGGATTGCGCTGACCACATCGCAGACCTGTTCTTCGGTCATGCGGACCGCGGTCGGCAGCATCAGCCGCGGGTCGCTGCGCCAGCTCCAGCCACCGTCGACCGGCTTGACCCCACGTTCGATCAGCAGGCGTGCCGAGGCCTCGCTGAGCTGGTTGACCATCATCCGCGCACGTACCGGCGCGCTCAGGTCGGGGAATACCCGCAACTGCTTGGCGTCCAGCTTCAGCATCGCTTCCACGTAGGTGCGCAGACGCTGCACGGTTTCGCCGGCCGGTGCGGTGAGGCCGCCCAGGGCTTCGATCGAGACCAGTGCCTGCACCCGTTCACCGGCCACGGCAGCGACCAGGCTGGCGATCGCGGCACCCATCGAGTGGCCGAGCAGTACAAAGCGATCCCAGCCCAGCGCATCGGCAATGGCCAGGGTCTGCACGATGGCGTGCGGCGTGGTGTACGGCGTGGTCAGTGGCAGGTGGTCGCTATAGCCATGGCCGGGCAGGTCGACCATCACCAGGTCCAGCGTCGGCAGTTGCTCGGCCAGCGGCAGGAAGCTGGCCGCGTTGTCGAGCCAGCCATGCAGGGCGAGGACCTTCAGGCCATCCGGGTTGCCCGCGCGCAGGCCGGCGACGCGGATGCCATCGAGCTGCAATTCAAAAGGCGTCGCGTTCATGCCGGCTGCGCCGCCGCCAGTGCGGCCAACGCAGCGGCATGGGCGCTGCTTTCGTTGAGGCAGGGAATGTAGCGCATGCGCGCGCCACGCTCGGCCAGGGTTTCGGTGAAGCCCATCTGCACTTCTTCCAGGGTTTCCAGGCAGTCGGTGGCAAAGCCCGGGCAGACCACGTCCAGGGTCTTGATGCCGCCTTCGGCCAGTTCCCATAGCCGCGGCTCGGCATAGGGCTGCAGCCAACGCTCCCGGCCGAATCGCGATTGGTAGGCCAGCTCCCACTCATCGCTGTTCAGGCCCAGCGCTGCGGCAATGGCCTTGGCGCTGGCTTGGCAGCGCTGCGGGTAGGGATCGCCGGCATCGGCCAGGCGCTGCGGGATGCCATGGAAGGAGAACACCAGCTTGCCGCCGCGGCCATGTTCGGCCCAATAACCGGCAATGGAGGCGGCGACCGCGGCAACCCAGGCCGGGTCATTGGCGTAGTCGCGGATGGTCTGTACCGTCACCTTCGGGTTGCGTGCCTGCCATTGCTGCACGCGGTCCTCGATGGAGGCGGTGGTGGTGGTCGAGTACTGCGGATACAGCGGCAGCACCACGATGCGCTGGATACCCTCGGCAGCCAATGCATCCAGTGCCGGCAACATGGCCGGTTCGCCATAGCGCATGGCTTCGCGCACCCGCCACTGTGGCAGCTGTTGTTGCATGGCCTTGGCCAGGCGATGGGTGTAGACCGCCAGCGGCGAGCCTTCGGGCAGCCAGACCTGGGCGTACTTCTGCGCCGAGCGGCCACTGCGCAGCGGCAGGATCAGCCCATGCAGCAGCGGTTTCCACAGCAACGCCGGGATCGAGACCACACGGGGGTCGCTGAGGAATTCCGCCAGATAGCGCCGCACCGCAGGCGCGGTGGGTGTCTCGGGCGTGCCTAGATTGACCGCGAGCAACGCGGTAGTGGGGGCGTTGGACATCCGGGCATTTTCGCAGGTATGGGCGGAGAAGGGAGCGCTGCGGGTCTGCCGCGGACATCACCCCTCCCCAACCCTCCCCTTCGCGATGCGAAAGGGAGGGGGCACAGGTGCTCATGCCTCTCGCCCGCTCACCAGCTATTCAGAGCCGCGCTACTAATTTCAGGCACTTGCGCTATCTTTCTATGCACCGACCTACGGAGTTACCCATGCGCCGCCTGCCGTGCCTTGTTCTGCTGTTGTCCGCGAGCCTGTTGTCCACCACTGCCGCCGCTGGTCCGCAGGAAGATCAACGTGCCCGTAATGCGGTGCGGGTGCTCAGTGAAATCCAGGACATCCCGGAGCAGGCCATCCCCGACAAACTGCTCGATGAAGGCCGCGCCATCATCGTCCTGCCGGACACCATCAAGGCCGGTCTGGTGCTGGGTGGGCGTCGTGGCCATGGCCTGATGTCGGTGAAAATGGCTGATGGCAGCTGGTCCAATCCCGTATTCATCAAGCTTACCGGCGGCAGCATCGGCTTCCAGGCCGGCGTGCAGTCGTCAGACGTGATCCTGGTGTTCCGCAACGACCGCAGCCTGGACAACATCGTCAACGGCAAGTTCACCCTCGGTGCCGACGCTGGCGTCGCCGCTGGCCCGGTTGGTCGCAATGCCGCGGCCGCCACCGATGGTCAGCTCAAGGCCGAGATCTGGTCGTGGTCGCGTGCCCGTGGCCTGTTTGCAGGCGTGGCGCTGGATGGCGCTGTGTTGCAGATCGACGATGCCGCCAACCTGGATGCCTACGGCCAGAACACCACGCCGCGAATGATTCTGGAGGGCCGCCTGAACAACGCGCCGTCGTCGGATGTCGTGTCTTTCCGTGACCGCCTGGAAGAGTCCACCTATGCCGCGCGGGAAAAGCGCGGCACCCAGGGCAGCGTCGCCCCGGTGGTGGCAAGTGCACCGCGCGGCGACGCGGTCAGCGTGCAGGCGCCAGCGGCCACCACGGAAGGTGCCGATACAGCGACAACTGCACCGTTGCAGCATTCCACCGCTGAACCGGCACCGCAGCAGGGTTTCCAGCCGGTCTCCGAAGGCGAGATCCGCACCGAAAGCCTGGACGGCGGCAACTGACCTTTGGCATAGCGATCAATTAAGACCTTGTGCGCTATGCTCGACAACCTCCACACAGAATAACGCGAGCAGATCATGGGCAGTTTCAGCATCTGGCACTGGTTGGTCGTGCTGGTCATCGTCCTGCTGGTGTTTGGCACCAAGCGTTTGACGAGCGGCGCCAAGGATCTGGGCAGTGCGGTCAAAGAGTTCAAGAAGGGCATGCGTGACGAGGACAAGCCGGCTGCACAGCTGGGCGACGAATCGCGTGATGCCGACAAGAGCGGCGAAAAGCAGGCCGAGCACGACCGCGACGCGCGCTGATCCTGAGCGTACGACGTGTTTGATATCGGCTTCAGCGAACTGCTGCTGATCGCAGTGGTGGCCTTGGTGGTCCTCGGCCCGGAACGTCTGCCCAAGGCAGCGCGTTTTGCCGGGCTGTGGGTGCGACGAGCGCGCAACCAGTGGGATTCGGTCAAGCAGGAGCTGGAACGCGAGCTGCACGCCGAGGAGCTCAAGCGCAACCTGCAGGATGTGCGCCAATCGATGCAGCAGGCCGAGGCCGGGCTGCGCGACCAGGCCGGGCAGGTGCGCAACGAGGCCGATGCCTTCAAGCGCGAAGTGGAGCTGCCGGAATCGGCTGCCGAGCGGGTGATCGAGCCGCGCACCATCGCGCCACGCCCGACCGCCACCGCCGATGGGCAGCCGCCCGCAACGGCGGAACCGGCCTCGCAGGAAGTGGCCGCCGCGCCGGTCAGTGATGCCGCGATCGACCCCGAGACCAACCGCAGCATCCCCTTGGGCGATGTGCCGGCAAGCGCCGAGCAGGCCCCGGCAAACCCGGAGCGGACGCCATGAGCGCGGCCGATCTCAACGAAAGCAGCCTTATCGAGCACCTGATCGAGCTGCGCTCGCGGGTGGTGCGCGCGCTGCTGGGCCTGGGCGTGGTGCTGCTGGCGCTGATGCCGTTCTCGCGCACCCTGTATACCCATCTGGCCATGCCGCTGATCTCGCAGTTGCCGGCCGGGCAATCGATGATTGCCACCAATCCGGCTGGCGCGTTCTTCGCGCCGCTGAAGCTGACCTTCTTTGCCGCCCTGTTCGTGGCGGTGCCGTGGTTGCTGTACCAGGCCTGGGCCTTCGTGGCACCGGCCCTGTATGCCCGCGAGAAGCGCCTTGCGCTGCCCCTGCTGGGTTCGGCGGTCGCGCTGTTCTATATCGGCTGCGCGTTCGCGTATTTCCTGGTGCTGCCGGCGGTATTCCATTTCCTGACTACCTTCCGCCCGGACGTGATCGCCATCACGCCTGATGCCAGCGCGTATCTGGATTTCGTGCTGGCCATCTTCTTTGCCTTCGGTGCCAGCTTCGAGCTGCCGGTGGCGATGGTGATCCTGGTCCTGCTGGGCTGGGTGAGCCCGCAGCAGCTGCGTGAAGGCCGTGGTTACGCGATTGTCGGTATCTTTGTGCTGGCGGCGGTGCTGACCCCGCCGGATGTGGTGTCGCAGCTGATGCTGGCGATACCGATGTGTTTCCTTTACGAATTGGGCATACATGCGGCCCGTTGGCTGCAGCCACGCGACCAGGGCAAGACCGCGAAGTCCTGATTCAACCGCAGCAGGCGGTTGTCGGCAATCTGCGCTATTTTTCACTGAAAAGAGGCCGCGCGGATTGGCAGGCGTGGTGGCACCCCGGGGGACACCTGCATGACGCAAAAGAAGAGTAGCTGGATCAACAATGTGCCGTTGCTGAGCAAGATGCTGGCGGCATTTGGCTTGGTTTTCCTGTGTTTCCTGGCCACCAGCGTGGTCAGCTACCGCACCTCGGGGCGGGATGACGACGCGCGCCGCCATGAAAGCGTGCAGATCGAGGTGATCCGCCAGGTCGAGGATGCGATCCAGGCCGTGCGCCTGCAGCAGATCGCGGTCCGCAATTACCTGCTTGGCGACGGCGAGCGGCATATGGACGTGGTGGCCAAGCAGCGCGAGCGCCGTGATGCTGCATTGACCGCCGCGGTGACCGCTGCCGGTACCGACCCGGTGGCCGAGCAGCTGCGCCGCATGCAGGCCCAGGCCCGCAACTGGGACAACGAGCTGATGGCGGTGCTGAGGCCAGCCGCCGGCGCGGAACCGCTCAGCCAGGCGCAACAGCTGGATGCGCTCAGCAACGGCGGCCAGGGCAATGCACTGGCAGACGCGCTGGATGGGATCTACGACGCGGAGATGACCCAACTGCTCAGTGACCGCGGCCAGATGAGCAGCTGGATCGCCCGCGCGCACACGATCTCGCTGGTACTGCTGGTGCTGGGCTTCATCATCATCCTGCTTGCGCTGTGGATGATCTCGCGGTTGGTGGTCAACCCGATCAACCGTCTCACCGACAAGATGACGCGCCTGTCCAATGGCGATCTGGACGTCGAGATCGCCGGTCTGCACCGCGGTGATGAAATCGGTGAGATCGCACGCGCGCTGGAGGTGTTCCGGCGCAATTCGCTGGAGTCGCGTGACGCCAACTGGGTCAAGCTCAGTGTCGGCGAAGTGGGTGCCGAGCTGCAGACCGCCCAGACCCCGGCCGACTACGCGCAGGCATTGGTGTCGCAGATCGCGCCGCGCATCGACGCGCCTATCGGCGTGTTCTTCGCATGGAATGAGGAAGAAAAGCAGCTGCACCTGCAGGGCAGCTACGGCTTCCAGCGGCGCAAGCACCTGGGCCTGCAATACGGGCTGGGCGACGGACTGATCGGGCAGGCGGCGCTGGAGCGCAAACGCATCAGCGTGCAGCAGGTGCCGGATGATTTCTTCGGCGTGCACTCGGCGCTGGGCGAGGCGCAGCCACGTCACCTGGTGGCGGTGCCGCTGCTGTTGAAGGACCGCCTGCTGGGCGTGTTCGAATTCGGCACCTTCGGCCACTTCAACGCCACCCAGGAAGCCTTCATCGACTCGGTGCTGCCGACCGTGGCACTGGGCCTGGACAATATCTGCCGCGCCGACGAGACCCAGCTGCTGCTGGACCACACCCGTGCCCAGGCCGAAGAGCTGCAGGTGTCGCAGCTGGCCTTGCAGGCGCAGGAAGAAGAACTTCGCGCCACCAACGAAGAACTGCAGGGCAAGACCGTCGAGCTGGAAGAACAGGCCCATCGCCTGTCCGCTTCCGAAGAAGAACTGCGCGTGCAGGCCGAGGAACTGCAGGCCTCCAACGAAGAGCTGCGGCAGAAGACCGAAGTGCTCAACGAGCAGAAGGACGTGCTGCAGGTATTGCAGCGAGAGACCGAGTTCAAGGCGCAGGAGCTGGCGCGTGCCAGCCAGTACAAGACCGACTTCCTGGCCAATATGTCGCACGAGCTGCGCACGCCACTCAACAGCCTGCTGATCCTGTCCAAGGAGCTGGCCGAGAACGAGAGCGGGCATCTGGACGTGGAGGAAGTGGAGGCGGCCGCGGTCATCCACGACTCCGGCTCCAACCTGCTGCGGCTGATCAACGACATCCTCGATCTGTCCAAGATCGAGGCCGGCAAGATGGACGTGCACCGCGAGGAAGTGAAGATCGACGCCATCACCCGCGAGGTGACGCGCCACTTCCGCCATATGGCGATGGAGAACCGGCTGGAGTTCGCCATCGATGTGGCCGCGTCGATGCCCGACGCCTTGGTCACCGATCGTTCGAAGCTGCAGCAGGTGCTCAACAACCTGCTCGGCAACGCCTTCAAGTTCACCCGCGAAGGCTCGGTGACCCTGCATATGGCGATGGCCGACAGCGCCATGCTGACCCGCATCGGTGCCGCTGCCGACGACCAGCACGTGGCGCTGACGGTGCGTGATACCGGCATCGGTATTCCCGAAGAACGCCTGGACTCGATCTTCGAAGCCTTCGAGCAGGTCGATTCCAGCACCAGCCGCCATTACGGTGGCAGTGGTTTGGGGCTGGCGATCGCGCGGCGCCTGGCGCAGTTGCTGGGCGGGCAGCTGGTGGTGGACAGCGAACAGGGCAAGGGCAGCAGCTTCAGCCTGGTGCTGCCGCTGTTGTCGGCCGGCCTCAGCAGCGCGGTGGCGGCGACGCAGGCCAGCATCGAGCAGCGGCCCGCGCCCACGCCGGGCCCGGCACGCGCGGCTACCGCACAGCTGATTGACTGGATTCCCGATGATCGCCACGCCATTGCGGCGGGTGAAACCGTGATCCTGACGGTGGAAGACGATCCAGCCTTCGCCCGTATCCTGGTCGACCTGATCCGCCGCAAGGGCCACCGCGCGCTTGCCGCTGCCGATGGCGAGAGTGGCCTGGAACTGGCGCGTCGCTACCGTCCCACTGGCATCCTGTTGGATGTGATGTTGCCGGGCATGGACGGTTGGTCGGTGCTGCAGCATCTCAAGCACGACCCGGTCACCGCTGCCATCCCGGTGCACTTCATTTCCGCCGTCGATGAAGCCGCTCGCGGTGTTGCCCTGGGCGCGGTCGGTTACCTGACCAAGCCGGTGGATCGCAAGGCGCTGGTTGCCGCCTTCGACCATCTGCTGGATGTGGCCGGCAAGATCGTGCGCAAGCTGTTGCTGGTCGACGACGATCCGGATTCGCGGCTGGCGCTGACCCGCCTGCTGCAGGCGGACAACGTCGAGATCGACCAGGTCGCCTCGGGCGAAGAAGCACTGGAACGCATTGCCACCCACAGCTACGACTGCATCGTGCTGGATCTCAACCTGGGTGGCATCTCCGGCATCGAGTTCCTGGAGAAAGCCGCGACCCTGGTGGCTGTGCCGCCGGTGGTGATCTACTCCGGCCAGGACCTGAGCCGCGAAGACAGCCTCAAGCTGCGCCAGTACACCGACAGCATCGTGATCAAGGGCCAGCGCTCGCCCGAGCGCCTGCTCGATGAAGTGAGCCTGTTCCTGCACAGCATCGGCTCGCGCGGTGCCAACGCCACCCCGGCCGATGACAACAATCTGGGCGGTCGCCAGGTGCTGCTGGTCGATGACGACATGCGCAACCTGTTTGCCCTGTCCAAGTCACTGCGCGCGCGCGGGGTGAATGTGTCGATGGCGCAGGACGGCTACAAGGCGCTGCAGCAGCTGGAGGAAAATCCGTCCATCGAGCTGGTGCTGATGGACATCATGATGCCGGGCATGGATGGTTACGAAACCACCCGTGAGATCCGCAAGCTGCCGCAATGGAGCAACCTGCCGATCATCGCCGTCACCGCCAAGGCGATGCATGGTGACCGCGACAAGTGCCTGGATGCCGGTGCCAATGATTACCTCACCAAGCCGGTGGACCTGGACAAGCTGTTGTCGATGATGCGTGTATGGCTGCAAAAGTAGGCCCCATCGCACCGCAGGCATCGCGTGATGACATCGACGACATCGAGGTCGATGCCTTCATCACCGCGATGTCGCGGCGGCATGGCTATGACTTCACCGGTTACGCGCCGTCTTCGTTGAAGCGGCGGGTGCTGGCGCTGGCGCATGGGCTGGATCTGCCCACGGTGAGTGAGCTGACCGCGCGCGTGCTGCGTGAAGACGAGATGGTGCCGCAGGTGATCGCCAAACTGTCGGTGCCGGTGTCGGAGATGTTTCGCAACCCGGCGGTGTTCCGCAAGCTGCGCGACGAAGTATTCCCGGTATTGGCCTCCTACCCGCAGATCAATATCTGGCAGGCCGGTTGCGCGCACGGGCAGGAGGTCTATTCGCTGGCCATCCTGCTGAAGGAAGCCGGTCTGTACGACCGCTGCCAGATCTACGCCACCGATTTCAGTGATGAAGCACTGGCCAAGGCGCAGGAAGGCATCTTCCCGATCCGCGACGCGCGTCTGTACTCGGAGAACTACCTGGCGGCGGGTGGCCGTCACACGCTGTCCGATTACTACCACGCCCGCTACGACTTCATGAAGCTGGATGAGCGGCTCAAGGAGCGGGTCACCTTCGCCAACCACAACCTGGTCTGCGACGGCGTGTTCACCGAGGCGCAGCTGATCCTGTGCCGCAATGTGCTGATCTATTTCTCCGACACGTTGCAGGACAGGGTGCTGGGCCTGTTCCGCAGCAGCCTCAGCCGTGGTGGCTTCCTGTGCCTGGGCAACCGCGAGTCGATCCGCTTCGCCCCCAGTGCGCGCGATTTCGTGCCGCTGGATGCCGAACTGCGGCTGTACCGCAACGCCGGGGGCTTGCTGTGAAAACCGCGTCCGGGCAGCCTCCACAAGTCGTTGTGGTGGGGTGCTCGGCGGGCGGGCTTGCCGCCCTGCATCAGCTGCTGGGCGGGCTGTCAGGGCCGCTGCCGGTGCCGATGGTGGTGGTCTGCCACAGCGGTTCGGAGGATATGCGGGTGTTCTGCGAGCTGCTGGCCAGCCGTAGCGGGCTGCCGGTGGAGGAGGCTGAAGAACGCCAGCTACCCGAGCCCGGGAAGGTCTATGTGGCCCCGTCCGGCTACCACCTGCTGATCGAGCGCAACGGCCGCTTTGCCCTCAGCATCGACCCCCGGGTGGCATTTTCACGCCCTTCGATCGATGTTCTGTTTGAATCTGCGGCCGAGGTCTGGCGCGGACAGGTGCTGGCGGTGTTGATGACTGGGGCGAATTCCGACGGTGCCGAAGGGTGCGCGCGGATACGACGCTCTGGTGGCACACTGATCGTTCAGGACCCGGAAACGGCGCAAGTGGCTATGATGCCTGCCGCCGCACTGGAGCTGGCTGGCGCCGACCATTGCCTGCCGCTCCCTGAAATTCCCTTTTTGCTGGAAGCATTATGTTCGTGACCAAGCCGGCGGCAGTGCAACGCCCCAAGATCCTTGCGGTGGATGACAACCCCGCCAACCTGCTGGTGATCCGCCGGGTGCTGGCCAAGCTCGACGTGGACGTGGTCGAGGCGGCCTGCGGCAACGATGCGCTGAAGGCGACGCTGGACGACGAGTTCGCGCTGGTGCTGCTGGACGTCTACATGCCGGACATCAACGGCTTCGAAGTGGCCGAGATCCTGTCGCAGGAAGAAACCACCCGGCAGACCCCGATCATCTTCGTCACCGCGACGTACGCAGACGACGTGCACCGGCTCAAGGGCTATGGTTTTGGCGCGGTGGACTACATGGCCAAGCCGCTGGAGGCCACCATCCTGCTGTCCAAGGTGCAGGTGTTCCTGGAGTTGTACCGGCACCGGGTCGCGTTGCGCGATGCGTTGAGCGAGCTGTCCGAGCGCAACCGCCAGCTGGAGATCGAAGTCGAGCAGCGCAAGCAGATGGAGCAGGAAATGCGCCATCTGGCCATGCACGACATGCTGACCGGGCTGCCCAACCGGGCCTTGTTCATGGACCGGCTGGAGAGCGCCCACCACCGCGCGCAACGCCATGGCGGCATGTTCGCGCTGGTCTATGTGGACGTGGACCGGTTCAAGGAGGTCAACGACACCTGGGGTCACGGTGCCGGCGATGCGGTGCTGATCGAGCTGGCCGCACGGCTGCGCGGCGCACTGCGTGAGAACGACACGGTGGCCAGGTTGGGCGGCGACGAATTCGCGCTGGTGCTGGAAGAGCTCGACGACATCAGCGATGCCCATCGTCTGATGGAGCGGGTGACGCAGTCGTTGCAGGCGCCGATGCGCTACCTGCGCGATGGCGAAGAACTCACCCTGGCTATCGCCGCCAGCATTGGCGTGGCTGCCTACCCCGCGGACGGTGCCGAGGTTGACGCCCTGCTGCATGCTGCCGACCAGGCCATGTACCTGATCAAGCGCAGCCGCGACACGGTGTGAAAGAAAAAGGCCGCGCATCGCTGCGCGGCCTTGCTGCAAGCAACCTGACAGCCTGGATCAGGCTTCGAACACGTGACCGCTGCTTACCGGCGGCGGGGTCGGGCCGGTCGCATCGGCCGGAGCCAGCATCTGCTTCCAGGCCGCATACACGGCACCTGCAAACACCGGCATCAGGATCGCCATCAGCAGCAGCTGGGCGATGGCCATGGCGGCGCCCTGGCCGGCAATCAGACCGATGAACAGCGCCACGATGATCACCGCGAAATAGATCGCGAAGATGGCGATGAAGGCCAGCACGAAGAACACCAGCATCGCCGGCAGGTTGTGGATGCTGGCGCGCAGGCTTTCGCGCAGCGCGTGCATGCCACCGGAGCGTTCGAACATCACCTGCGGCGGCATCACGAACAGCGCAAGCGTCAGCGCGACGAAGCTGGCGATCAGCAACAGCAACCACAGCAGGATGCGCCCGGCCGGCAGCGTCGCCACCAGTGCCTCGATCTGTGCCGGGTCCGGCTGTGCACCGGATTGGCTGAGCTCGTTGAGCTTGACCATCACCACCGACAGCTGTTGCAGGCCATCGGTGCCGACCAGCACCAGCAGCAGCGTGCCCAGCAGCAGGGCAGCAAACAGCTGCGGCAACAGGGCGACCAGCAGGTGCGGCGCACGGCCTTCCTGTACGCCCTGCAGCAGGTGCGCCGGCCTGGCGGTCCGGCCCTGGTCGACCTCGCGGATCGCCCACAGCATGCCGCCCATGAACAAGGGGCCGGCCAACAACAGCAGCAGCTGCACCACGGTGCCCAGTGCCGGCACCAGCATCGACAGCGACAGCACCAGCGAGGTGCCGACGCCCCACAGGATGCCCAGCGAACCCAGCGCCAGTGGCGCGCGCTTGAGCAGGCCAAAACCGGTCAGCAGCCATTCCGCACCGGCAGAGGCCGGTACCTTGCGAATCTCGCTCATTGCAATTCCGAAGCGGGGGAGTGCGCGGGCAACACGCCGACGCTGGGCGGATTATCGCCTGAAACCCGGGTCGGGTTTATGAGGACAAAGTAACGGCGGGGTTTGCTCCCTCCCTTTCGCGCAGCGAAGGGGCGGTTGGTAGTGGGGGGGGCCGGGGGGGGGGGGGGGGGGGGGGGGGGGGGGTTGGGGGGGGGGGGGGGGGGGGGGGGGGGGGGGGGGGGGCGCCGCCCGCCCCCCCCCCCCCCG
>NZ_JBRREC010000060.1:0-29555 GCF_056760015.1 Stenotrophomonas sp. STEN029
TTTTCAATCCTCGCCACCCCACACCCCCCCCGGGGGCCGCCACTACAAAAGCTTGGCTCCCCAAGTGCTTCGCACTTACCCTCTCCCCACCCCTTTCCCGCTGGAAGATGGGCTTCCAAGCCTCGACCTTCGCAGATGACCGACCCCCGCCAACTCCTCCGCCAACAACTGCGCCAGCGCCGCCGCGACATCCCCGCCGCCGAGCGCATCGCCGCGGCCGAAGCCCTGGCCACAAACCTCCTGTCCCTGCCTTTCGCCGGGATCAGTGGCCATGTCGCCGGTTACTGGGCGATGGACGGCGAGATCGCCCTGCACCGCTGGCAGATGCAGTTGCCGCCACAGCAGACCTATTGCCTGCCGGTACTGCACGGCAAGCTGCTGCGCTTCGCCCCGTGGCGGCCCGGGCAGGCACTGGTCAGCAACCGTTATGGCATTCCCGAACCGGATGTCGACCCCACGCAGGCACTGCGGCCGGAAGAAATGGCCTTGGTCGTCGCCCCGCTGGTGGGCTTTGATGACGGTGGCCGGCGGCTGGGCATGGGGGGCGGCTGGTATGATCGCAGCTTCGCATTTCGGCAGCGCCAGGCCGCGCCGCCGTGGCTGGTGGGGGTAGGTTTCTCCGCCCAGCAGCTGCCGTCATTGCCGGTCGAGGACTGGGATGTGGCGGTGGATGCCATCTGTACCGAGCAGGCCACTCTCTACCCGGAACCGTTGAACGCATGACCGCCCGCAAGCGCTATTGGCTGATGAAGTCCGAACCGGACGCCTTTTCCATCGACGACCTGCAGCGCGTGGGCACGGAACCGTGGAATGGCGTGCGCAACTACCAGGCACGCAATTTCATGCGCGATGGCATGAAGGTCGGCGACGGCATCCTGTTCTACCACTCCAATACCAAGGTGCCGGGCATCGTCGGCATTGCCACGGTGGCCAGCGAAGCCTACCCGGACGACACCCAGTTCGATCCAGAATCCGATTACTTCGACCCCAAGAGCAGCCGCGAAGAACCGCGCTGGATGCTGGTGGACGTGGGTTTCGAGCGCAAGCTGGCGCAGGTGATCGCGCTGGACGAGATCAAGCTGCATGCCGAGGAACTGGGCGAAGGTTTCCCGCTGACCGCCAAGGGCAACCGCCTCTCGGTGTTCCCGGTTACCGCTGCACAGTGGAAGCTGCTGCTGTCGCTGGAAAAGAAAGCCAAATAATTCCCTCTTGTGGGAGCGGCGTAAGCCGCGAGGCCGGTGACCTGAGACGACTTCAGCTTCGCGGCTCACGCCGCTCCTACAAAAAACCCGTTTTCCAACTGATCGAGCCCACCATGTCCGAAGCCAAGCGCCTGGCCGCCGAAAAAGCCATCGAGTACATCCAGAAGGGAATGATTGTCGGTGTCGGCACCGGCTCCACCGTTGCCTACTTCATCGAAGCCCTGGCCCGCATCAAGGACCAGATCGAAGGCGCGGTTTCCAGCTCCGACCAGAGCACTGCCCTGCTGAAAGGCCACGGCATCGAAGTACTGGACCTGAACCACACCGGCGGCCTGTCGCTGTACGTGGACGGTGCCGACGAATGCGACGGCAACAAGAACCTGATCAAGGGCGGCGGTGCCGCGCTGACCCGCGAGAAGATCATCGCCGAGGCCAGCAAGCAGTTCGTCTGCATCGTCGACCCGAGCAAGCAGGTCAAGGTGCTGGGCAAGTTCCCGCTGCCGGTGGAAGTGATCCCGATGGCACGCAGCCTGGTCGCCCGCGAGATCCTGGCACTGACCGGTGGTCAGCCGGTATGGCGCGACGGCGTGGTCACCGACAACGGGAATCTGATTCTGGACGTGCATAACCTGGCGATCACCGACCCGGTGAAGCTGGAACAGCAGCTCAACCAGATTCCCGGCGTCGTTACCGTAGGTTTGTTCGCCCGCCGCCCGGCTGACGTAGTCATCATCGGCGGCGAGCCGCCGCAGGTGCTGTAAGCCAAGCCAGCAAAGCTGTTGCTTTGGCTTTGGCTTTGGCTTTGGCTGTTGCTCCAGCGTTGGCTCGTTGCTCTTCCCTTCTCCCGTTCACGGGAGAAGGTGCCCAACGGGCGGATGAGGGGAAGCTTTTGACTTCCCCAGCCGATCCGATGGTTCTCTTTCCCAGCCGGTCCCAACCCATGCCCAAATCATTCCTGCGCACCCTCCTTGCCCTGTCCCTGCTCGCCCTGGCCGGCTGCGCCAGCGCCGACAGCAAGCATTGGGTGGAACTGGCCGGTGCCCGCTACAACGTGGAACTGGCGCAGAACGACGAAACCCGCGCCCGCGGCCTGATGTTCCGCGACCAGATGGACGCCGACCACGGCATGCTGTTCATCCACGACCGCGAAGAACCGCAGGCGTACTGGATGAAGAACACCAGAATCCCGCTGGACATCCTCTACTTCGACAGCCAGCGCCGCCTGGTCGGCCAGCAGCGTGATGTGCCGCCGTGCTCGGCCGGCGACATGTGCCCGCCCTACCCCAGCTTCAACCCGGCCCTGTACGTGCTTGAGCTCAACGCCGGCCAGGCCGCCAAGCTCAAGCTGGAAGACGGCGCCGAGCTGACCTTCGGCCCAGGCATCGCCACCGGCAACTGACTGATACACACAAATTGAACAGCGGCGCCCTTGAACCGGCGCCGCTTTGCCGCCAGTCTTGGGGGCATGTCTGAAACACGCATTACCCTGCCACAGTGGGAAGAACTGGCCGGCTTGCCCGATGAGGCACTGCCGCTGCTGTCGACTGCCCTGCTGATCGCCCGCGACGAATACCCACAGCTGGACCCGGCCGCCTATGACCGCGTGCTGCAGGCCCATGCCGATCACCTGCGGGTGGAAGTGGACGCCATCGGCGAATGGCCGCTCAAGGTTGCCGCCATCAACAACCACCTCTTCAATGAAGTGGGCTACAGCGGTGACAACGACGAGTACTACGACCCACGCAACAGCTACCTCAACGAGGTGTTCGAGCGCCGCCTGGGCAACCCGATTTCGCTGGCCCTGGTGCAGATCGAAGTCTCGCGCCGGCTTGGCCTGCCGCTGGAGGGCATTTCCTTCCCCGGCCATTTCCTGGTGCGGCTACCGGTGGAAGACGGGGTGCTGATCATGGACCCGTTCAACGGTGGCCGACCGTTGAGTGTGGACGAACTGCGCGAGCGCGCACGCAGCAACCTGGGCGGCGAGACCCCGGACGACAACGTGCTGGCACAGATCCTGGACCCTGCCCCGCACCGCGCCATCCTGATGCGAATGCTGCGCAACCTGCACGGTGTCTATGCTGAACGCGGCGAATGGGACCGCGCCGCACGCAGCGCCGACCGCATCCTCAAGCTGGCCCCCGAGCAGGCCGATGCCGTACGCGATCGCGGCTTGGCCTACATGCAGCTGGAGCATCTGGCCGGTGCCCGCGCCGATCTGGCGCGCTACCTGAAGATGGCGCCGGAAGCCGCCGATGCCATCGGCATCCGCGAGCGTCTGGTGGAACTGGGTGGCGAAAAACCGAGGCTGCATTGAGCCCGGCATAGCACCTGCCTTGCCAGGCTTTCGTGGGAGCGGCATCAGCCGCGAAGCCATTGCGGCATCCGAAGCCGGTTGTAGGAGCGGCATCAGCCGCGAAGCCATTGCGGTATCCGAAGTCGGCCAAGCACATTCACCTACCGAAGGGGCGTCTTGGCTTCGTGCGCAAAGTCGCTCCTGCAGAAGTGCTGCGTTGATCAATGGCTTCGGATGCGGCAGTGGCTTCGCGGCTGACGCCGCTCCCACAAACAGCACAAGCCACGCGCTGCGGCTCAATCCAGCTCGACCATCTCGAAGTCATCCTTGGTCACGCCGCAGTCCGGGCAGGTCCAGGTGTCGGGCACGTCTTCCCAGCGGGTGCCCGGGGCAATGCCTTCTTCCGGCAAGCCATCGGCCTCGCTGTAGATGAAGCCACAGACGACACACATCCAGTTGCGCAGGTTGGAGGCCGTAGCGTCGGACATCGGGGATAATCACCGGACAGAGAAGCGGCGTTGATTGTCACATTCCCCACGCCGTACCGGTAGCCATACATGAGACAGCTTGCCGACGCCCGTGGCGTCTACCTGATCACCCCCGACGAAACCGACAGCGCGCGCCTGCTCGAACGGGTCCGCCCCTTGCTGGGCGGCACCACCTGGCTGCAATACCGCAACAAGGCGGTCGATGCGCCCACCCGCCTGGCCCAGGCCACTGCCCTGCAGGCACTGTGCGCCGAAGCCGGGGTTCCGCTGATCATCAATGACGATGCCGCCCTCGCACTGCAGGTCGGCGCCGCCGGCGTGCACCTGGGTGAAGACGACGGCGACATCGCCGCCGCCCGTGCCCTGCTTGGCCCGCAGGCCATCATCGGCGCGTCCTGCTATGACGAACTCGAGCGTGCCCAGCGCGCGGTTGCTGCCGGGGCCAGCTACGTGGCCTTCGGCGCCTTCTTCCCCAGCCGCAGCAAGGTCACCCCGCGCCGCGCCAACCCGGAGCTGCTGCGACAAAGCGCCGCACTGGGCGTGCCACGGGTAGCGATTGGTGGTTTGACCCCGGACAATAGTCGGCCTGTGGTGGACGCTGGCGCGGATCTGATCGCGGTGATCAGCGGCGTGTTCAGCGAGGCCGATCCGGTGGCGGCGCTTGAGTCTTATCGGGGCTGTTTCCAGCACAAATGACAGGTTCCTTCTCCCTCCGGGAGAAGGTGCCCCGAAGGGGCGGATGAGGGTAAGGGCGAAGCCAGGCGGTACGAGGCGCGCCTTACCCTCTCCCCAACCCCTCTCCCGAAAGGAGAGGGGCTTTGAATCACTGCCTTGTCCAGGAGTTTCACAATGAACCACGCCCAATCCCACGCCCTGTTCACCCGCGCGCAGACCTTGCTGCCGGGTGGCGTCAATTCACCGGTGCGTGCGTTCAAGTCGGTCGGCGGCGAACCCTTCTTCGTGCAGCGCGCCGATGGCGCCTACCTGCATGACGTGGATGGCAATGCCTACATCGACTACGTCGGCTCCTGGGGCCCGATGATCGTCGGCCACAACCACCCGGCCGTGCGCGAGGCCGTGCAGCAGGCGATCGGCAATGGGCTGTCGTTCGGTGCCCCGTGCGCGGCCGAGGTCACCATGGCCGAGACCATCACCCGCCTGGTGCCGTCCTGCGAGATGGTGCGCATGGTCAACTCCGGCACCGAGGCGACGCTGTCGGCGATCCGCCTGGCGCGCGGCGCCACCGGCCGCAACAAGATCGTCAAGTTCGAAGGCTGCTACCACGGCCACGGCGACTCCTTCCTGGTCAAGGCCGGCAGCGGCATGCTGACCCTGGGCGTGCCGACCTCGCCGGGCGTGCCGGCCGGGTTGAGCGAACTCACCCTCACCCTGCCCTACAACGATTTCGAAGCGGCTACCGCGCTGTTCGAACAGCAGGGCGCCGACATCGCCGGCCTGATCATCGAGCCGGTAGTCGGCAACGCCAACTGCATCCCGCCGCGTGAGGGCTACCTGCAGCACCTGCGCGCGCTGTGCACGCAGCATGGTGCGCTGCTGATCTTCGACGAAGTGATGACCGGCTTCCGTGTTGCCCTCGGCGGCGCGCAGGCGTACTACGGCATCACCCCGGACCTGAGCACCTTCGGCAAGATCATCGGCGGCGGCATGCCGGTAGGCGCCTATGGCGGCCGCCGCGAGCTGATGTCGCAGATCGCACCGGCCGGCCCGATCTACCAGGCCGGCACGCTGAGCGGCAACCCGGTGGCGATGGCCGCCGGCCTGGCGATGCTGCAGCTGGTGCAGGCGCCGGCCTTCCACGAGCGCCTGACGTCGGCAACCAACACGCTCTGTGATGGCCTCGAAGCGGCAGCGCGCGATGCCGGCGTGGCCGTGACCACCAATCGCGTCGGCGGCATGTTCGGCCTGTTCTTCAGCAGCGAGAAGGTCGAGACCTACGCACAGGCCACCGCCTGTGACATCAAGGCCTTCAACGTTTTCTTCCACGCCATGCTGGAGCGCGGCGTGTTCCTCGCCCCGTCAGCCTACGAGGCCGGCTTCCTGTCCAGCGCGCATGATGATGCGGTGATTGAAGCCACGCTGGTTGCGGCACGTGAGGCGTTCAAGGTGGTTGCGGCAGGTTGATCAACCTGCAGTGCGAATGATCGAAGTAAAGCCCCTCTCCCGTTCACGGGAGAGGGGTTGGGGTGAGGGCGGCTCTTGCTCTGAAGCTTCTCGAACCCAAGATTCGAGCTGCTCATCAGCTCACCCAAAAACCAGCTTGCCCTTCATCATTCCCCAGTGCCCCGGGAACGAACAGAAGAAGGTGTAGTCACCACCACGCGTCAACTTGCTGGTCGCAAAGCGCACCTGCGTGGTCTGCCCGCCACCGATCACCGGCGTGAACGCGATCACCCGCGCATCATTCTTCGGCAGATAACTGTCTGCCAGCGTCGAACGCATACCGGCCGTGGCCACCTGCTGGAAATCCGGCGTGCGCGTCAGCACCCAGTTATGCCCCATCGCGGTGGCCGGCATCCTGCCGGTGTGCTTCAGGGTCAGGTCCACCTGCGTGCAATCGGCGGCAACCCGGATCTGCGGCACGGAGAACTGCATCCGGTCGTTGCTTTCGATGGTGACCGCACAGGTACGGGCCAGCGCGGGCGCGGCAGGCAACAGGCCGGCAAGGGCCAACAACAGCAGGCTGGAACGCTTCACGGTGAACTCCACACTATGACAACCAAAGTGTCCTGATTCTAGGCAAATGTGTCTGATTTCACCTGTGACGCGATGTCGCAGGCTGCACATCGATGCCATGCCAGCGATACTGCAACCCCGTTCCTACCTCGCCATCGATGCAACGACCACACGCACTATTGCTGGATTTCGATGGTCTGCTCGCCGATTACGATCACCGTATCCATCTGCGCCAGCTTGCCGACGCTGCCGGCTGCACGCCTGAACAAATGGACGCGGCTTTGCGCACGGACGGGCTGGAGTTCGCCCATGCCCGCGGTGAGCTGGATGGTGAGCAGTTGCTGCAGGCATTGAATCGACGCCTTGGCAGCGCATTGGGTGCGCCACACTGGCATGCCGCACGACTCGCTGCGACCACGCTGCGCAGCGATTGCATGGCGGTGCTGGAGCGCGTCCATGCGGATGTGCAGGTTGCGGTACTGACCAACAATGGCCTGCTGACGCGGCCGGTGATCGAGAAGTTGCTACCGGGTCGGCGCGTGCTGTGCAGCGCTGCGCTCGGCGCGCGCAAGCCCGATCCGGAAGCGTATCTGGCGGCCTGTGCAGCGCTCGGCTGCGCACCGGAGCGAAGCCTGTTCGTCGACCATCTGTTCCGCAACGTACAGGGCGCCCGCGAGGCCGGGTTGCCTGCCGATACGGCGTTTCATGCACAGTCGCTACGACGCCTGCTAAAACGCCATCACCTGCTGCGCTGACCTGGTTTCCCGCCCCGATTGAAATTCATTTGATATCCGTTGGCGACACTGGCCTCCCAAGTCACTGGAGCCACCGATGAACCTGCCCTCTCGATTACTGCTGTCCCTCCTGCTGCTGGCTCCTGCATTGCCGCAGCATGCAAGTGCCGCAACGGACAAGGTACTGATCGTGGTCAGCGGTGAAGGCAAGGATGCGGGGAAACAACGCCCCGGCTACGAGTTCGACGAACTGTCGCAGGCCTGGCTGGTATTCAAGGCCAACGGCCTGCAGGTAGAGGTCGCCAGCCCCAAGGGCGGCGCGGTGGAGGCCGATAAATACAACCCGAACGAGCCCTTCAACGCTGCCTTGCTGGCCGATGCCCAGGCGATGCGGCAATTGGCCAACACCAAGGCTACTGCCGCGGTGAACGCTTCCGACTACGCCGCCGTGTATCTGGTCGGCGGCAAGGGCGCGATGTTCGACCTGCCACGTGACCAGGCTTTGCAGCAGCTGCTGGCCACGGTATGGGACAACGGCGGCATCGTGGCCGCGGTCTGCCACGGTCCAGCCGCCTTGGCCGAGGTACGACTGGCCGATGGCAGCCTGCTTGTCGCTGGTCGCCAACTCACCGGCTTCAGCAATGAAGAGGAAGCGATATTCGGCAAGAAGTGGGCGCCGCAATTCCCCTGGCTGCTCGAGGATGCGCTGCGCCAGCGTGGCGCGCAATGGCAAGAAGCCCCCTTGATGATGCCGAAGGTGGTGGTCGATGGCCGCCTGATCACCGGCCAGAACCCCTACTCCACCACCGCCGTTGCAGAAGCCATCGTGCGGGCGACAGGTCGCACACCGGTCGCCCGCACACCGTGGCGCGATGAAGCCAGCATGGCCTTGGTGGAACGCCTGCTCAGCGGCGACGTGCAAGGCGCACATGCCTCACTGGCGGCCGATGTCTCCCGCCATCACGTCGAGCTGATCGGCATCCTCGGCTATTACCAGGCACAGGCAGCACCCAACGATGCCGCCCTGGAGCAGGCCTTGCAGGTCATGGAACTGGCCTTGCCACACATGCAGGAGGCGCAACTGAAACTTGCCGCCGCCCAGGCCCACCTCACGCTCAAGCGACCGGCGCAGGCACGCGCCCTGGTACTCCAGGCACTGGCAGGCAATCCGAAGCTGGAACAGGCTCAAGCCCTCCTGCGACAGATCGATGGTTGAACCATGCCCCAGCCCGCCCTGCGCATCCTTGTGATCGAGGACAACCGCCTGCTACGCGACAACCTGCAGGCGTTGCTGTCCGCACACGGATTCCACGCCAGCTTCGCAGCCGACGGCCGCAGCGGCCTGCAAATGGCATTGGTCGACCCACCTGACGTGCTGGTGCTCGATCTGGGCCTGCCCGGCCTTGATGGACTGCAGGTCTGCCAGCGCCTGCGCGCCGAGTCCGACCGGCATATCCCGATCCTGATGCTGACCGCGCGCGATGCACTGGACGACCGCCTGCTTGGCTTCCGCAGTGGCGCCGACGATTACCTGGTCAAGCCCTTCGCTGGCGAGGAACTGGTGGCCCGCTGCCTGGCCTTGTCGCAACGCCATCGCGCCGGGCGCGAACACGTGTTGTGCATCGGCAGCCTACGGATCGATCACCGTAGCCGCGAGGTGCAGCGCCAGGGGCAACGCATAGCGCTGCACCAGACCAGCTTCGACATCCTGCTGGCGCTGGCCGAAGCATGGCCGCGCACGCTGACCCGCAGCGAACTGGCGCAACGCCTCTGGGGCGATACGCCACCCGACTCGGACCCGTTGCGCACGCACCTCTATCTGTTGCGGCAAACCCTGGACAAACCATTTGCCGCGCCAATGCTGAAGACCGTGCATGGCGTCGGCTTCCGCCTTGAGTCCGATGAGGGCATAGCGTGACGAATCCATCCACGACACCACGCAAGCGCCTGCGCAACCGGCTGATGCTGGCCTTCGCTGGCTTCACGCTGGTGGTCGCCACGCTGTTCGGGCTGTACGTGGCGGCGTTCGCCTATGCGGTTGAGGACATGTTCTTCAACGGGCTGCTGGAGCGCGAAGCCAGCGAGCAACTGCAGCATCACGCGCAGACCGGCGCATGGAAGGCACCACGCGAATCATGGATGCAGGTGATCGAGTCTGCGACAGACCTGCCCGACAGCATCGCAAGCACCCTTGCACGCGAACCGCGTCGGCGTGAATTCCCGGGCAGCGCCGGTCGCCACTACCATCTGCAGCGCCTGCAGCCTGATGCTGCTGCCGAACCGGCCTGGTTGCTGGCCGAGGTGAGCCAGTTGCTGGTTGTTCGGCCACAGCGCGCGGGTTTGTTGCAGCTGCTGGCATGGTCTGGCGTCGCGGTGATTGCGCTGGCCCTGCTGCTCGGCGCATGGCTGGCAGGTCGCACTACCGCACAACTGTCGCGGCTTGCCCAGCTTGTCGACAACGCCAAGCCCGATCACCTGCCTGCCGTGCATGCGCAGCGCTTTGCCGACGACGAAGTCGGCGTGCTGGCACGTGGGCTGGAGGCCTTGATCACCCGCATCCGTGCCTTCGTCATCCGCGAGCGCGAGTTCACCCGCGATGCCAGCCATGAGCTGCGCACACCGTTAGCCGTCATTCGCGGAACCACCGAGCGCCTTGCCCGTGATCCGTCGCTGTCGCCTGCGGCACAGCAGGGGCTTTCACACATTCGCCAGTCCACGCTGCAGCTGGAACAAACGGTCAACATGCTGCTGGCCTTGGCCCGCGAACAGGCGCTGCCTGCCGCTGGCTGCCCGAACCGGTTGCTACCGGTGATCGAGCGCGTGGTTGTCGAGCAATCGCCACTGCTGGACGACAAGCAGATCGAGCTGGATATCGACGTCCCGTTTTCCGCAAACAGCACGCTGCCACTGGCAGTGTTGCAGGTATTGCTCGCCAACCTGATCGGCAATGCTTTCGCGCATACAGCGGCCGGCACGATACGCATCGCCACTGAGGCCGAACAGCTTCGCATCACCAACCCCGGCGATGGCATCAGCGACCAGGCATTGGATGCCTTCAGCAAGGGAGCGAACAGCACTGGCTTCGGACTGGGCCTTTCTATCGTGCACCGGCTTTGCGAGCAGCACGGCATTGCGCTGGACATACGCCACGACGACGGACTGACCTCGGTCGCGTTCCCGCTCCTGCCAGCACCAGCTACGCCATGAAGACCCTTGTGCAGATTCTTCTGCTATGCGCATCCCTCTTGGCGACACCTTTTGCTGCATCCAATGACAGAAGCCAACTGTATGCCGACATGCAGCAGATCCTTGATGAGGAAGGACTGCAAGGCGCGGTCTGGGCCACCGTCGCGGCAGATGGCAGTACGGTCAGCGATTCCGCAGGCGTGCGCGATGCGGCCAGTCGCATGCCCATGCAGGACTCCACTCGCGTGCACGTAGGCTCGGTTGCCAAAGCGGTGCTTGCCATCGGCGTGCTGCGCCTGGTCAGTCAAGGCCGCCTTTCATTGGAGACACCGGTGACAGCGGTGGTTCCTGCAATCCGCTTCGATAATCACTGGGAAACCACGCACCCGGTACGTGTGCGCCACCTGCTTGCGCATACAGCTGGCCTGGAGAACCTAAAACTGGGCCAGTTCTTCAGTCTTCGCGCGACGGCTGACGTGCCCCTGGCCACCGCATCCGGAACGGAGCGTGCGCCGCTACGCGTACTCAGCCAGCCTGGCAGCCGCTTCAGCTACTCCAACCTTGGATACACCGTGCTGGGGCAGGTGATCGAGGCCATCAGCGGTGAACGCTACGAAACCTGGATGGACCGGGAAGTGCTAAGCGCGCTGGGGATGCGAGACAGCACCTTCACCTACACCACGCAGACCGGCACGCATGCAGACCCGCATCTTGCGATGGGCCACTTTGAACAGGCGCGCCCCGCACCTGCCGTACCGACGTTTCTACGCCCTGGCGCGCAACTGACCACCACCGCCGACGACATGGCGCTGTTCGCCAGCTTCCTGCTTGGCGACGGCAGCAACGCTGGGCAGCCCTTCATTGCAATGGACCTGATGAACGCAGTGACCGCACCGGCTGGAACCGAGGCTGTACGCGCGGGCCTGCCACTCGGTCATGGACTGGTACTGGTCGGGCGTGATCGACACGGCCAGATCGGCGGCTGCCATCCTGGCAACACCGTTGGCTACTGGACGATGCTGTGCATATTTCCGCAGCAACGCAGCGCTTTCTTCGTTGCCACCAACACCGACAACGAAGACGCCAAGAACGAAAGACTTAACCAGCGGCTTGTCGAAGCACTCGCACTGCCGCCCGTTTCGTCAGCGCTGGCCGCATCACCCACCACCATCTCGCTGTCACAGTGGAACGGCTTCTACATCCGTTCACCACAGGCAATGCCTGCAATTGCGCCGTTGCAGGCGCTGACCGACTTCATTCGCGTGGACACGGTTGGCGACCAGCTCCGTCTACGTTCACTATCCAGGGATGCGCAGTTGCTGCAGCCGCTTGGCAAGCGGCTGTTCCGGGCGGACGGCCGGGTTCTACCCTCGCATGTGCTGTTGATAGGTGAAGATGGTCAACCTGTCCTGAGCGACGGGCTGCGCAGCCATGTGCGGGTTCCTGCCTGGCGCATCATCGTGCCTGGGCTGCTGCTGTCCATCACCATGATCGGCGTTGTCATCATGATGCTGGCCGGTGTTGTGTTGGCGATACGCGGAAAGCTGCGTTGGCAGCATCCGGTTCTCCTGCCATTCCTGGCCGGTACGGCCTTGCTGCTGCCAATAGCCTTGCTCCATCGGCAATCCCTGCTGGAACTGGGTGACCGGACTGTAGCGAGCATGTCGCTGGCCGGCGTGAGCTTGCTGCTGCCGTTGGCGCTGGTGACAGGAACAGCAGTGGGGCTGCATGGATGGCGACGCGCCGAGCGCGGAACGCGACTGCTGACGGCATGCCTGTTGGCGACCCTGCCCGGCTTTGGACTGCTGGTTGCATGGCAGTTGCTGCCATTGCGGCTGTGGCTGCTGTAAATGCCTGCGTCCCGACCTTTGCACTGACTCAGACCACAAATACACGATGCCCCCGAGTGACCGCTGTACGCGGAACAGGTCGGGGGCATCAGGTTTCCGCAGCACTGGGCTCGCCAGTGCTATCGCTTGTTTCAGCCGCGTGAGGCGATGTAAGCCGCAATCGCCTCGCGTACGCGCTTCAGGCCTTCCGCCACTTCTTCGTCGGTGATGTTCAGCGCCGGCACGAAACGCAGCACGCTGGTGCCGGCCTGCAGGATCAGCACCTGCTTTTCGGCCGCCAGATCCAGCAGCACGCCGATGTCAGCGACGTAGTCGGGCTTCAGCACCGCGCCCAGCATCAGGCCCATGCCGCGCACCTGCTCGAACACGCCGAACTCTTCGCCGATTGCTTCCAGACCGGCTTTCAGTGCGGCCGACTGGCGCACGACATTGGCCTTGATCTCATCTGACGACAGCTTGCGCAGCGCCACGCGGGCAACCGCTGCCGCCAGCGGGTTGCCACCGAAGGTGCTGCCGTGCGCGCCAACACCCATGATGTCGGCGACCTTGGGGCCGGCCAGCATCGCGCCGATCGGGAAGCCGCCACCCAGCGCCTTGGCCAGGGTGACGATGTCCGGGGTCACGCCCCAGTTCCAATGCGCGAACAGCTCACCGGTACGGCCCATGCCGACCTGGATTTCATCCAGCACCATCAGCGCATCGTGCTGGTCGCACAGCTCGCGGGCGCGGCGCATGAACTCCGCACTGGCCGGCATCACCCCGCCCTCGCCCTGCACCGGCTCGAACATCACCGCGGCAACATCGCCAGCGGCCATCGCTTCTTCAAGCTGGGCGACGTCGTTGAAGTCCACGTAACGGAAGCCACCGGGCAGCGGCTCGTAGCCTTCCTGGTACTTGGGCTGGGCGGTAGCGGTGACCGTGGCCAGGGTGCGGCCATGGAAGCTGCCACGGAAGGTCACGATGAAACGCTTCTCCGGGCCACGGCCCTGCGCGCTGGCCCACTTGCGTACCAGCTTGATCGCCACTTCATTGGCTTCAGCGCCGGAATTGCACAGGAACACGCGCTTGGCGAAGCGCGAGGCATCCACCAGTTCCTGCGCCAGGTGCAGCGGTGGCTCGCTGTAAAACATGTTGCTGGTATGCCACAGCTTGTCGGCCTGCTCGAACAGGGCGGCCTTCAGGTCCGGGTTGTTGTGGCCCAGGCTGCATACCGCGATGCCAGCGGCCAGGTCGATGAACTCACGGCCCTGCGTATCCCACAGTCGCGCGCCCTGGCCTCGCTCCAGCACCAGCTGGCGCGGGCGGTAGACCGGCAGGTAGTAATTGGACAGGGACAACAACGGCTCGACGACAGCGGTCATGGCGTTCCAGATCAGTGGGTGTGAACGGTCCATTGTCCTCCATTCCGTGGGCCTGCGGCACAATGGGCGCATGCGACTGTTCTCAGCCCCCCAACTGAACCCGGCCAGCGACAGCGGTTGGCGCCGCCGCTGGTTCGACATCATCCACCGCACCGACACCCCGCCCTCGCGCCGCTTCGACCTGCTGCTGGTCTGGGCCATCCTCGCCAGCGTGCTGGTGGTGATGTTCGACAGCGTGCAGCACATCCACACTGCCTGGGCCAGCTGGTTCTATGTGGTCGAGTGGGGTTTCACCCTGCTGTTCACCGCCGAGTACCTGCTGCGCCTGCTGGTGGTACGGCGGCCGCTGCGCTACGCGTTCAGCATCTGGGGCATCATCGACCTGCTGGCGATCCTGCCTTCCTATATCTCCTTCTTCATCCCCGGCGCACAGAGCCTACTGGTGGTGCGGGTGCTGCGCCTGCTGCGGGTGTTCCGCATCCTCAAGCTGACCCGTTACATCGAGGAAAGCGGCGTGCTGATGGCCGCGCTATGGCGCAGCCGCCGCAAGATCCTGCTGTTCCTGTCGATGGTGGTGACCATCGCCATCATCGCCGGCGCCTTGATGTATGTGATCGAAGGCCCGCAGTACGGTTTCAGCAACATCCCCGCCAGCATGTACTGGGCGGTGGTGACAATGGCCACGGTGGGTTTTGGCGACATCGTCCCGCACACCACGCTGGGCCGCTTCATCACCTCGGTACTGATCCTGATCGGCTACAGCATCCTGGCCGTGCCGACCGGCATCTACACCGCCGAGCTGGCTGGCAACATGCTGCGCGAAAGCCGGCGCGACAACCGTGGCTGCACGGTGTGCGGGCACGAAGGGCATGAGTTCAAGGCGAAGTACTGCAACCGCTGCGGACATGAGTTGCCGGAGCATCTGGAGCATTGAGTGCCACGCGCAGGTTGTGGGAGCGGCGTAAGCCGCGAAGCTGGTGATGCGAGAAAGGCCCTGAAAACCACCCCCTCCCCAACCCTCCCCTACGCCTACGGCGCAAGGGAGGGAGACAACATCGGCCTCGGCACTTCTCAGAGAAACAGATCCGGCATCAGCGGCCGTGTCGGGTCCATCGCATAACCCGACAGATCGGTGATGCCCGCCTCCGCCAGCACCTCGTCGTCCAGCAGGAACTGGCCACTGAAACCAGCCGCGGTCCGGGTCAGCACCGCATGGGCGGCATCGGCCATGATCTCGGGTTTGCGGCAGCCCGCCACATCCACACCGGGAATCATGTTGATCGCATCGGTGGCGATCACCGTACGCGGCCACAAGGCATTGACTGCAACGCCCTGACGGCCAAACTCAGCCGCCAGGCCCAGGGTGACGAAGCTCATGCCCATCTTGGCCAGGGTGTAGCCGGTATGCGGGCCCCACCACTTCGGGTCGAGGCTGGGCGGCGGCGCCAGGGTCAGGATGTGCGGGTTCGGCGCCTGCAGCAGGTGCGGCAGGCAGGCCTGCGCGCACAGGAAGCTGCCGCGCGAATTGACCTGCTGCATCAGGTCGAAACGCTTCATCGGCGTATCGAGGGTGCCGCGCAGCCAGATCGCCGAGGCATTGTTGACCAGGATGTCGATACCGCCAAAGGTGTCCACGGTTGCAGCCACCGCAGCATTGACCTGGTCTTCATCGCGGATGTCGCACTTCAGCGCCAGCCCCTGGCCACCTGCGGCCCTGACGGCCTCGGCAGCGGTGTGGATGGTGCCCGGCAGCTTGGGATTGGCGACCGCCGACTTGGCGGCGATGGCAACGTTGGCACCGTCGCGCGCGGCGCGCAGGGCGATGGCCAGACCGATGCCGCGCGAGGCACCGGTGATGAAAAGGGTCTTGCCTTGCAAGCTGCTCATGCGCACTCCGGGACCGGTAAGAAAGCAAGCCGCATTATGCCGATACCTGCACTCACGCACAGTCCTGCGGTTTGCCCGGACTTCGACACTCAGGGTTCATATGACTTGCCGATACTGGTGGGATATCGCGCAAGGATTCCCGATGAAGACACTCCACCTGACTGCTCCGCTGTTGCTCGCACTTGGCCTTGGTGCCTGCCAGAAGCCGCCCCTCCCTGCTGAAGTACCGGCGGCGGCCAAGGATGTCACCGCACAGACCACCGGCCTGGGCGAACAGGCTGCCCGCATTGGTCCCAATGCCGTATGGACGGGGTCGATCGAGTCCTGCCGCACCGACACCGCCGCCGACAACTGCCTGCTGCAGATGATGCGTAGCAGCGGTGCGTCTGCCGCCGCACTGACGGCTGCCAGCACCTTGTCAGCGCAGGGCAAGCCTGGCTATGTCACCGCATGGCAGAACGTCGAAGGCATCGGCGTGGCCACGCTGGAGTTCCCCTTCCGCGCAAATACCAATCAGGGCACCTGGCTGGTGGATGCCAACGGCCTGGCCATCGATGTGGACGAAGAAGTGCTCGATGACGCAGCACGCGGCTCGGATGCCTACAAAGCCTTCTCCAGCAAGCACCCCGACTCCGGCCCGTTCGCACCTGCCGTGTCCGCCGGCACCCAGGCTTTGCCCGATGGCGGCGTGCGCCTGCGCTACACCACGCCACTGCGCAGCTGCCATGCCTGCGCCGACGATGGCCATGTGACCATTGGCTACGACTTTGATGGCAAGCGCAGCTTCAAAGGCCGGCAATTGCTCGAACTGCGCTGAGAAAGCGCAGATCAGCCGCCATGGCAGAGCCTGCACTGCGCTCAGCACAGTCCGTGCAGCTCAACCTCGTCCGGACATGACCATGCGCCGCGCATAGCGCTCCAGCAGACGCGGCACGATTACCCGGTGCAAGGGCGCTACCGGCAACATGTACAGACGGCCAAACGGTCGGTGCAGGTGGACCACGGTGCTCACCTGCAACTCGCAGCTGTCATCGCCGGGGCCAAGCTCTACTGACAGTTCGACGCGCAGATGACGGTCGCTGTCGCCCAGTACCACGCCATCGGCCGTCAGCGCCCGCACGGTGAATATCCCGAGCCTGTCGCCAACTGCCAACCCTTGCGGTGCATGCACCGGCACGCTGCGGATCGCGCCCAGATGCTTCATTCCCAGCAGCCGCATGCCGGCATTGCGCAGTCGCATCAGGCCATCGAACCAGGCCGGCACCTGCCGGGCGATATCCAGATAGGCCTGTACCGCGCTCTCCGGCCGCCGGGCCAGGGCTATCCTTGCGGCATGCGCAAAATGACTTCCCGGCAGCTGGGGGTGCAGCAAGGCGCCCACCGCTATGTCCACCTCGCGCGCCCGCACGGCGGCGCTCAAGGTTTGGGCCCCTGACCTTCGTTGTCTTCCCAATGCAGGATGCGGCGGGTGACGAAGCGGTAGACCGGCTTGCCGGTGGCAAACCACAGCTCGCGAATCCACGAATGCCGTTTGAGCAGGCGCAGCTCCACCGGGGTCAGCGCCTGCCGGCAGTACATGCGTTTGTGCTTGAGCAGGTGGCGCAGGTCTTCGCGGGCCAACAGCCGCATCCAGCGCGAACGCGGGTTGCCGCACACCGCCAGCTGGAAATCGATCAGCGCCGGGGAACCGTCCTCGCGCACCAGCCAGTTCGCTTCCTTGGCCAGGTCGTTGTGGGCGATGCCATGCCGGTGCACGCGTTGCAGCAGGCGCCGCGCGGCACGGAAATACGCCAGATCGCCATGTGGCGGGCGCTGGTACATGGCCGCACCTTCCATGTAGCTGCGGTCCAGCCAATGTCCGTCCCAAGCCAGCAACTTCGGCGTCGCCTCCATGCCGTCGAGCTTGGCCAGCGCACGCGCTTCCCGCCGCGCCAGCCACCAGGCCGGCAGGCGCAACCACAAGGGCGTCGCCCCCAGGTCGCGGCGCACGAAGCGCCCTTGCGGGCTTTCCATCAACAGGATTTGTCCGAAGCTGTCAGCCTTCAGCGCGGTGACGGGTGCGGGCGCAGAGTCAGTCATTGCAACATTCTAGCCGCCCGCGCGCCTTTCACTGAGCGACATCGCAGGTGAACGACCACACCTGCGATCCACTGAACCTCTGCCGCTGCCATCGGTCTGACTCGGGCTTCCCTTTATAATCCGCTGATGAATTCTTCCTGGATCGACGCCACGCTTGCGTGGATCGCCGCCAACCCCGTCCTTGCTGGCCTGGCGATCTTCGCCATCGCCTTCTGCGATGCCGTGATCATCCTCGGCGCCATCGTGCCGGCTTTGCCGCTGATGATCGCGGTAGGTGTATTGATCGGCATGGGCGAGTTGTCCGGCCCCTATGCGGTGATATGCGCCACCTTGGGCGCCTTTGCCGGCGACGGCTTGAGCTATTGGGTGGGGCGCCGTTGGGGTGACCGCCTGCGCGGCGTATGGCCGTTCAGCCGTTATCCACAGCTGCTGGACCGTGGCGAAGTCATGTTCCGCCGCAATGCGTTCAAGAGCATCCTGATCGCCCGCTATGTCGGTGCGATCCGGCCATTTGTTCCGGCCATCGCCGGCATGGCCAACATGCGTTTCGTCAGCTATCTCAAGGCCAGCGGTCTGGCCTGCCTGTCCTGGGCCATCCTGTTCCTGCTGCCCGGCTGGGCGCTTGGACAGGCCTATGACGCCGTCGCGGCGGTGGCCGGACGGCTGTTCCTGGTGGTCGCTCTATTGGGCGCCCTGCTGGGCCTGGTCTGGGCCATCGTGCTGTACGGCTACCGCTGGTCGGCGACACGCATGGACGGTTGGCTGGCCCGCCTGCTGGCCTGGTCGCACCGCCACCCGCGCTTCATCGGCCACTCCTTGAGTGACTTGTTCGACCCCAAGCGCCGCGAATCGGTACCGCTGGCGATGCTGGCGCTGATGCTGCTGGTGCTGGGCTGGGGCTGGTTTGCACTGCTGATGGTGGTGGTCGGCCACGGCGAACCGCTGGCCCTGGACCTGGCCGTGCACCGCTTGATGCTGGCCCTGCGCAACCCGCTGGCCGACTACCCGATGGCCGCACTGGCCTCGCTGGGCGACTGGCAGGTGCTGTTGCCCGCCATCGCTGCAGGCATGGGCTACCTGGCCTGGCGGCGGCGCTGGATGGCGGTCCTCCACTGGCTGGCAGCATTGGCCTTCGGCCTGGCGCTGACCAAGCTGCTGGGTGCCACCGTCGACGTGGTGCGGCCACCGGCTGCCAGCAGCGGCTTTGGCTTCCCGTCGGTGGCGGTGACCATGGCCACCATCACCTTCGGCTTCTTTGCCGTGCTGATCGGCCGCGAGCTGCCGGGGCGCACCCGCGTCTGGCCGTACCTGCTGTCCGGCGCGGTGGTCACGGTGATTGGCTTTGCCCGCATCTACCTGGGCGCGCATTGGCTCAGCGACGTGATCGGCGGCATGCTGTTCGGCGTGTTCTGGCTGCTGGTGCTGGGCGTGGCCTATCGCCGCCGCTTCAACCGCTCGTTCTGGGTCAAGCCAGTGACATGGCTGTTCTATGGCGCGTTCCTGGTGGCCGGGCTCTGGTATGCGCCACGCAACGTGCCGGCCAAGCTGGCCAAGTTCGAACCGGCGGCCGCCGCGACCACACTGATGGACGCGTCGCATTGGTGGCAGCAGGGCTGGCGCGAGCTTCCAGCACGTCGCAATGATTTCGATGACGACCAGCGCTGGCCGTTGGATGTGCAGGTTGCCGGTCCCTTGCCGGCCCTGCAGCAGCAGTTGGAACGCAACGGCTGGACCCTGCAGCCGCAGGCCGGCTGGCAACAAGCACTGATGATGCTGGACATGAAAGCCACGCCACAGCAGGTACCGGTGTTGCCTGCCACGCTAGACACCAATGTCGAGGCACTACTGATGCTGCGTCCCGGCGAACGCCCGGATGAGGTCTATGCACTGCGTTTGTGGCCATCCTCTGCACGCCTGCAACCCGGGCAGGCGCCGGTATGGCTGGGCAGCGCACAAACGCTGCGCTACCAGCGCCACCTGAAGCTGTTTGGCATGTGGCGGCCATTGCGTGGCGTCGATCCTGCACTGGACGCACTCAAGCAGTCACTGGAAGGCCTGGAAACCCAGCAACAGGTGCAGCCGGAGACGGGTTTGCCGTTGTTGATGATCCGTGCCGAGCCAGCACCGCAAGAACGACTGTAGTGCCGAGCCATGCTCGGCAGAAGCTTTCCCGGTAACGCCCCCTGCCGAGCATGACTCGGCACTACGAAGGCATTGCTGGCCAGCACTGCGGGATCGGCGTAAGCCGCGACGCTGGCAATGCCTCGCTGCCCGCGTCAATCAAGATCTGGTGATGTATTGGTTTCGCGGCTTACGCCGCGCTCCCACATCCTGCAACCGGGTTACAGCTCTTCCTCGATCGGCACGTCCAGCTCCGGAATCCATTCCAGCAATCGATCCAGGCGTCGCCGCGGGTCGTTCTCCTGCAACAGCTGCAGCCGCTGGGTTTCGCTGAGCGGCAATAGTTCGGCCAGGCGCCAACCCACCCACGCTGCCTGATCCAACTGTGCCGGACCGGCGGCGGCGTACTCGCCGCCTATCTGCTCGATGATGTGTTCCAGCAAGGTAGCGAGCAGCCCGTGTTCCGGCTGCAGTTCATCATCGCTGTCGAGCTCGCACCACTGCACATCCGCCGTCACCAAGCCGTTGTCACGTACATGGGTTGTCGTTACGTGGAAGCGTCGCGCGCCGCGCAGACGCAATACCAATACGCCATCGGGGCCGACATCGAAATCCTCAACCGTGGCCTCGACGCCCCAGGCAGCAGGCGTTGCCGGTGCACCGACTTCCTCGCCATGCAGGATCAGGCAGACACCGAAACTGCCGCCGGTACGCCCGCACTCGCGGACCAGATCCAGGTAACGCGGCTCGAACACGCGCAGGTTCAACGCCGCGCCCGGCAGCAAGGTTGCGTGCAGCGGAAACAATGGCAGGCTTGGCGATGTATTCATGACAGACAACACGGGCGGACCAAGGCTGATGTTACCCCAGCCCGCCGGTGCTGTTCCGCAACGCGCACGCACCAGCGCGTGCTTGCATCAGAAGTTGTACTTCACGTGGGTGTGCAGGCGGTTCATGTCGCCCTCCTGTCCGTTCTCGATGCGACGCGTCGCATGACTCAACTCGACACCGAGATCCAGCTTGGGGAACGGCGAGTAGATCAGGTTGGCACGCACCGACTGCGCCCTCTCGGTCACCTCGTAGCCCGTCAACGCGGCATCGTTGTCCAGCACCGCAACCGAGTACACCAGGTTGCCGCGCAGCTTCGGCGTGAAGGCATGACGCCAGGCAGCGAAACCGCCGTAGCCGTCCATCGCATGCAGCCGGCCCTCCTCGTCGAGCACCGTATCGCTGCCCAGCGCGAAACCGAGGTAGCGACCCACGCCACTGCCGCCACTGACCATGTAGCGCAGGTCATCGTTGGCACCGATGTTGAAGCGACCTGACACACTCAATGCCGCGCCGGTCTCGGTCTCCCCACCATAGCGGAAGTTGCGCAGCATCGCTGCGGCGGTGAAATGGCCCCAGTTGCCGCGTGTGCTCCAGCGTGCGGTCAAATCCGGGATCGTATCGGCGCCGCTGTTGAAGCGCGCACCACGGCCAGCAAACGGAGTGATCGTGGTCTGCGGGTTCTCCGCCGAGAACGACCAGGCGCCGCGGGTGTAACGCAGCTGTGCCTGCCGCGAGAAGATGGTGCCTTCGGAGGGCCCGGTGAAATCGACGGTATCCGGCAGCGCAGCAACATCCTGGAAGTTGGACCAGGTCTGGCCGGCCAACCAGTTGTTCCAGCTCACATAGGCTTGGCGCAGGGTCAGCGCATAGGTATTGGTGATGACCTCGTTGCCAGCGAACGCATTGCTGCCCCCACCGTACATGTCGGCCTCGATATAGGCCTTGAGCTTGTCGCCGTTGTCGGTGGTGGTGTCGGCACCGAACCAGAAGCGCGAGAACTGCGCATGCACATCGGTATAGCTTGCGCTGCGGCCATTGCCATCGGCTGCAACCGGGGTGGCGCCGGGGAAGTAGAACAGGCGCCCGGCCGAGCCATCCGCGATTTCACCATCGCTGGTGCGGGTATACATCGAATCGAGTTTGATGAAGCCGCCGAAGGAGAACTTCGTGCCCGGCATTGCATTGGGCAGGGTCGCCGACGGTGCAGCCGGTGCAGCGGCAACCACGCGGGTTGCATCGAGTGCGCTTGCGCTCGCAGCCGGGGCTGCAGCGGCGTTGGCCGCCTCACGTTGCTGGTACTGCTGCAGCATCGAGCGCATCTGCTGCATCTCCTGCTCCAACTGCGCCATCCGCGCTTCCATGGCCTTGGCATCCGTTGCCTGTGCGAGCGCACTCAACGGCATCGCCGCCAAGGCTGTGGTGACGGCCAGGGCCGCCAGCTTCTTGTTGCTGATCATTGCTTTCCCCTCCCAGGGCAACAGAACACCGTTCCGGCCTTTCTTGGAAAGGCCAGTCGAAATGACGCCGTTTTCTAATGCGGGAAATCGCTCTTCCCGATTTCCCCAATCCACCTTCAGATCGCCATTCCCGCGCAGGCGGGAATCGCTCTGGGTCTTGCC
The DNA here is from genome assembly GCF_056760015.1 of Stenotrophomonas sp. STEN029. NCBI lineage: Bacteria > Pseudomonadati > Pseudomonadota > Gammaproteobacteria > Lysobacterales > Lysobacteraceae > Stenotrophomonas > Stenotrophomonas sp. STEN029. The sequence goes on from NZ_JBRREC010000060.1 coordinate 22,346, forward strand.
CTTTCTGTTTCTATTTTTGTTGCTGCTGCTGTTATTGCTGCTTTTTACTGTGGAAACCAATCGTCTCGATTCCCCAGACCAACTTTCAGATCGCCATTCCCGCGCAGGCGGGAATGACAGCTGCAAGCGATTCCCGCCTACGCGGGAATGACGATCTGAAACAACTTGGGGAGCCCAGCGTGCAGTGACCCTCCACCCGTCAAACAAACCGCATCGAAGTGGTACCTAGGCCATCCGCACGCACCAGCACGTTGTCACCGGCCGCAACCGCCACTGCCGCGGTGATCGCACCGGACAGCACCACGCTGCCCGCGGGCAACACCTGCCCACGCTGCGCCAACATGTTGACCAGCATCGCCACCGCTTCTGCCGGGTTGCCGAGCACCGCCGCACCGGCACCGACCTCAACTACCTGGCCGTTCTTCTCCATCACCACGCCCAGGGTCTCCAGATCCAATCCTTCCACCGCGGTCGGGCGCGATCCCAGTACGTAGCGCGCCGCCGAGGTGTTGTCGGCGATGACGCTGGGCAGGTCGAAGCGGAAATTCTCATAGCGCGAATCGATCAACTCGATCGCCGGTACCACGTAGTCGGTAGCCGCCAATACCCGGGCGATATCACAGCCCGGCCCCTGCAGCGCATCACGCATCACGAAGGCGATCTCCGCCTCCACCTTAGGATGGATGAGCCGGGCGGTATCCACGACGGCGCCATCGTCGACGGCATTGTCATCACCCAGGAAGCCATAGATCGGCGTGTCAACGCCCATCTGCTGCATCTTCGGGCGCGAGGTCAGGCCCATCTTCATGCCGACGATGCGGACACCTGCGGACTGCTTGATGCTGCGCAGGCATTCCTGGATGTCGTAGGCCTCATCTACTCCGATCTGCGGGTACGCGTCGGTGATCTTCACCACCTCGCGCACGTCCTGCTCGGCGGACAGCAGCTGCTTCGCGCAGCCTTCAATGATGGAACGGTCCAAGGTCATGCGGTTTTCTCCTGCGTGGTGGCGTCGCGGGCGCGCAGAACATCCAGTGCGACGTCCACGATCATGTCTTCCTGGCCACCGACCATGCGGCGCTTGCCGAGTTCGACCAGGATGTCGACGGTGTTGATGCCGAAGCGCTTTGACGCAGCCTCTGCGTGGCGCAGGAAGCTGGAATAGACGCCTGCGTAACCCAACGCCAGAGTTTCGCGGTCAACACGCACCGGGCGGTCCTGCAGCGGACGCACGATGTCATCGGCGGCATCCATCAAAGTGTAGAGATCACAACCGTGGTTCCAGCCCATGCGCTCGGCGGCGGCAATGAACACTTCCAGCGGCGCATTGCCCGCGCCCGCGCCCATCCCTGCAAGGCTGGCGTCGATGCGGATCGCGCCGGCTTCGACCGCGGCGATGGAGTTGGCCACGCCCAGCGACAGGTTGTGGTGCGCATGGATGCCGATCTGCGTATCGGCCTGCAGTGACTCGCGCAGCGCGCTGACCCGCTCGCGCACGTCGCTCATGTTGAGTGCGCCGCCGGAATCCACCACGTACACGCAGGACGCGCCGTAGCTTTCCATCTTCTTCGCCTCCACCGCCAGCGCCGCAGGCGTGGTCATGTGGCTCATCATCAGGAAGCCGACCGCGTCCATGCCCAGTGCATTGGCTGCTTCGATATGCTGGCGCGAAATATCGGCCTCGGTGCAGTGGGTAGCCACACGCACGATGCGCGCACCGGCAGCATGCGCATTCTTCAGGTCATGCACGGTGCCGATGCCGGGCAGCAACAGCGTAGCGATCCTGGCATGCGATACCGATTCGGCAGCCGCCTCGATCCACTCAACGTCGCTGTGCGCGCCGAAGCCGTAGTTGAACGATGAACCCTGCAGGCCATCGCCATGCGCGACCTCGATCGAGTCCACCCGCGCCTTGTCCAGCGCAGTGGCGATCGCCCGCACCTGCGCCACGCTGTAGCGGTGACGCACCGCGTGCGAACCGTCACGCAGGGTGACATCGGAGATGTAGAGCTTGTTGTCAGTCATGCGTTCTTCCTCAGGCTGCAGCGCGCGCGGCCAGCACCGAGGCGGCCATGCGCTCACCGGTGGCCAGTGCGGCCGACGTCATGATGTCCAGGTTGCCGGCGTAGGCCGGCAGGTAGTGCGCGGCACCTTCCACTTCCAGGAAGATCGTGGTCTTGAGGCCAGTGGTGAGACCGACGCCGGGCACGTTGACCGGTTCGTCCAGCACCTCGAACTGCACCTGCTGCTTGAGCCGGTAGCCCGGCACGTAGGCAGCCACGCGTGCTGCCATGTCATTGACTGCTGCGTCGATGGCCGTGGTGTCGGCCAGTTCGCTGAGCACGTAGACGGTGTCGCGCATCAGCAACGGCGGCTCGGCCGGGTTGAGCACGATGATGGCCTTGCCCACGGCCGCACCACCAACGCTCTCGATCGCCCGCGAAGTGGTCTCGGTGAACTCATCGATGTTGGCGCGGGTGCCGGGGCCGGCACTCTTGCTGGAAATGCTGGCGACGATCTCGGCGTACTTGACCTTGGCCACCGAGGCCACCGCGGCGACCATCGGAATGGTGGCCTGGCCACCGCAGGTCACCATGTTGACGTTGGCGGCGTCGATGTTGTCGTCCAGGTTGACCGTCGGCACGCAGTACGGACCGATCGCCGCAGGCGTCAGGTCGACCACGCGGATGTTCGGCTTGGCCTTGCGCAGCAACGCGTCGTTGGCAATGTGCGCGGAGGCTGATGTTGCATCGAAGACGATGTCGATATCGGCAAACAGCTCCGATTCAATCAGCCCTGCCACGCCGCTGGCGATGGTCGGTACGCCCATGCGCGCAGCGCGCGCCAGGCCATCGGAGGCCGGATCGATGCCTACCAGTGCGGCCATCTGCACGTGCTTGCCGTGGCGCAGGATCTTGATCATCAAATCGGTACCGATGTTGCCGGGACCGACGATGGCAGCTTTCAGGGTCATGGAGCACTCCTGTCATTCAATGTGGGGGAGGAAGCAGGCATCACGCGAAATACACGTCGGCACTGCCAAGCGCGCCAACGCGGACGCGCATGTGGTCACCGGCGGCCACCGGTATCAGCGGCACCAAGGCGCCGGACAGGATCACTTCGCCGGCCTTCAACGGCGTACCAAGGCGACCAAGCGTGTTGGCCAGCCATGCCACGCAGTTGACCGGCGAGCCCAGCGCGGCGGCACCAGCGCCGGTGGCCACCAGTTCGCCGTTCTTCTCGACCACCATGCCCAGCGTGCCCAGGTCCAGGTTCTTCGGCGGCACGCGCAGCTCGCCCAGCACATAGGCTGCGGCGGACGCGTTGTCGGCGACGGTGTCGGTGATGCCGATGCGCCAGTCGCGGATGCGCGAATCAACGATCTCGAAGCACACCGACAGCGCCTCGGTCGCAGCGAGGACATCGTGGTGGGTGATGCCGGGGCCAACCAGGTCGCGTTTGAGATGGAAGGCGATTTCACCTTCCGCACGCGGCGCGATCATCCCCGCCACCGGCAGCGTGCCGCCATTGGCAACCTGCATGCGATCGGTGAGGAAGCCGAAGTCCGGCTGGTCGACTTTTAACATGCGCTGCACGGCCGCCGATGTGGCACCGATCTTCTTGCCAACCACGCGCTCGCCATCGGCCAGGCGGCGCGCAAGCAGATCATTGGAGATCGCATAGGCGTCGGCGAGGGTCAGCCCGCTGATCCGCTCGCTCAGTGGATCAACCGCCACGCCAGTACGCAGCGCGGTGTGCAGTTCGCCGCCATGGCGGGCGATCGCAGCGGCATCCAATACCAAAGCCGTCATGCCTTGCCCCCTTCAACCGGATCGCTCTTGAGCACATCGCCTACCGCGAAACGCTGCGGCGGAACCTCGGTGACCATCACCCGGATCGCACTCATCGGCGCATCCAGTTCCACATGCGCCACCTTCGCCAGTTCGCGGATGAAGCGCTGTACTTTCTGCTCGTCGCGGCCCTGCACCAGGGTCACTTGGATGATCGGCATTTCTTTACTCCTGCTAGTTCGGTCAGGTCAGCTCGACGCCCTTGGTCTCGGGCAGGAACAGCAGCACGATCACCGCAGCCAGCGCGAAGAACCCGGCGGTCGCCATCAAGCCACTGGCGACGCCGTAGCTGTTGGCAAGGAAGCCGATCAAGGCCGGCGCGATGGCGGCGATGGCGCGGCCGCCGTTGTAGACGAAGCCCTGCGCGGTGGCGCGCACGGTGGTCGGGAACATTTCGGCGAAGGTCGGCGCGAAGCCGCTGTAGAAGCCGGTGCCGAAGTACGCCACGACGATGCCGAACGCCATCAGCGACATCGGCGACTTGATCATCACGAACACCGGCACGGTCAGCGCGGAGGCCACGAAAAACAGCATGAAGGCCTTCTTGCGACCGATCGCGTCGGCGATGTAACCGAAGGTGACGAACCCAAGCGCCGCACCGATCTGCATCACCACGATCCAGATCGTCGACTTGACCATGTCCAGGCCCGGGCCGCCGTCAGCGACCGGCGTTGCGAGGTAGGTCGGGATCCACGTGAACAGTCCCCAATAGCCACACATCGCGGCGGTGACGAAGGCCAGCCCGACCGTGGTGTTGCGCGCATGGGTACCAAACAGGTTGCGCATGGTCTGGGCGAAGCTGAGGCGTTCCTTCTGGTTGACCCAGATCTCCGGCTCCTTGACGTGGCGGCGCACATAGAAGGCAAGCAGTGCCGGCAACAGGCCAACCGCGAATACCCAGCGCCAACCCAGCGTCGGTACCACCAGCGCGGCGATGATCGCGGCAGCGGCATAACCGGATGCGAACGCACTCTGGATCCAGGCCAGGATTTTGCCGCGGTGCTGTGCCGGCCAGCTCTCGCTGACCAGTGCCGAACCCGCGGACCACTCACCGCCGACACCCAGGCCGACGATCACGCGGAACAGCATCAGTTGGCCCAGCGTGTCGGACAGGCCGCACAGCGCCGTGCCGATGGAGTAACAGATGATGCTGAGCATCATCGACTTCGCCCGCCCCATGCGATCGGCCAGGTAGCCGAACACCAGTCCGCCGAACGCGGTGGCCATCAGCGTGGCCGACATCACCATGCCAGCCTGCGACTTGTCGAAGCCCAGGTCCGCGCTGACGTGCTTGAGCACCATCGCGAACAGCATCAAGTCCATCACGTCCAGCATCCAGCCCAGGTAGGCCGAACGGAACGTGCCCCACTGCTGCTTGCTGGCCCCCTGCCACCAACGGCCGCCTGCGCCGCCTGTTACTGCCTGGATCGATGAATCACGCTGCGCCATTGGCTTCCCCTCCGGAATCGTGGCTGATACGAAAGTATCGGTGATCGATACTCAGCGCACAAAATATCCCACTTTTTCTAAAAATGGAACATGGAATTTAATTTTGTATCGATATACGATACGAATGCCGTTACAACCGCGAGATTCCGATGTCCGACCTGATCCTCCGCCTGCACGAAGACCACCTGCCACCCGGCTGCCCTCCTGTTTACCTGCCCAGCGGTCCGCGCGCCCTCTATGTCCGCAGCGGCGGCCTGAGTGTTGAGTCCGCGCAGGACAGCCAAGCGCTGGACCCGGCCCAGGCGCGCGTCTGCCAGCAGCAGGTCACCCTGCTCAACGGCGATCAGGAAACGGTGTTGTGGCGCTGGGAGCTGACTGATCGCAACCGCCCTGCCGGCGCCCTGCCATCGGCGCCCGCCACCCGCAGCGAGCTGAAGCTTGAGGCGCCAATCAACCTGGATGACCGCTTCGAGTGGCTGATGCGCTGCGACCGCGTCGATTTTCCCAAGGGCGGCGTGGCGCTGACCCATGTCCATCAAGGGCCGGGCATCCGGATCTGTGACTACGGCCAGATCAGCATCGAAACGCTCGGAGACAGCCACGATTACCCGGCCGGCAGCGCCTGGTTCGAGCTCGGCCATGCACCGGTACTGGCACCCACCACCGAGGCCGAGGAAACCCGCTTCATCCGCTGTTTCCTGCTGCCCCGCCAGCTCAAGGGGCGCAGCTCGATCCGCTACGTGCGCCCGGAAGATGCGGCCGCGCAGAAGACCCAGCAGTACAAGGTTTTCGCAGAGCGATACATCGACCTGCCATAATCGGCGGAAAATGCGGTCAACAGGCCGCGTTCGTCCATGCAACACACTGCAGGTAGCCGATGCCCAGCCACGACGCGAGTGACAAAAAGGAATTGGGCGCCGCCAGCGGCGCCGTTGAGCCACAGGAAGAAAGCGCCGAACAGGGCCTGCCCACCGCCATCGTCTCGCTGAAGGTGATCGAGGCACTGGCCGCGGCACCCACCGGGCTCGGCGTCACCCGCCTCGCGCAGTTGCTGGGCATGCCGAAAGCACGCGTGCACCGCCACCTCAGCGTGCTGCGCGAGCATGGCTACGTCGACCAGGATCCGGACAACAACCAGTACCGGGTAGGTTGGCAGATGTTCCTGCTGGGCCGTGCCTGCAGCAGCCGTTTCGATGTGATGGGGCTGGCCAAGCCGGTGCTGGAACAGCTGCGCGACGAAGTTGGCCAGACCGTGGTGATCTCCACGTTCTCCGACAACGAGGTAGTGGTGCTGGACCTGCTGCGCGGTACCGCGCCAGTGGAGATCAGCCTGCGCCCGGGCACGCGCTTCCAGCACAACAGCGTGGCGCAGGGCAAGATCGCCCTCGCCTACGGCCCGGACAAGCTGCGCCGCGCCTACCTGACCCAGCCACTGAGCAACAGCACGCCGCGCACCATCGTCGACCCGGATCGACTGGCGGCGGAGATCGAGCTGGTGCGCAAGCGCGGCTGGGCCGACGCACCGGAAGAGCTCTACATCGGCATCAATGCCCTCGCCGCGCCGCTGCTGCAGGGCAACGGCGAATTGTTCGGCACCTTGGCCATCGTCGGCTCCATCCACTACCTGCCGAGCACCCCGGACCCTGCGCACGTGCAGGCAATGTTGAGCGCCGCCGCGCAGATCTCGGCCTTGATGGGCTACCACCCACCCAAGCCCCGTTGAGCGTCACCTGTAGTGCCGAGCCATGCTCGGCAGAGGCCTTACCGCAAAACCCAAACCGTAGTGCCGGGCCATGCTCGGCAAGGAACCTCACCTGTAGTGGGGGGGGGGGGGGGGGGGGGGGGGGGGGCGGGGGGGCCGCGCGGCGCCGGGGGGGGGGGGGCCGGGGGCGAGGGGTGGGCGGGGGGGG
>NZ_JBRREC010000061.1:0-29432 GCF_056760015.1 Stenotrophomonas sp. STEN029
CTCGAGGCGCGGGGGGCGAGCAACACCCTGATATTTACCCCTCCCACCAACCCCCTGACCAAGGCGGTGTACCGCCGTGCGAAACACACCCTCCCCCCCGCGCCACCCCGGTTTTGAACCGGTTTTGACCTGCTGTACTTCATCTTTTCAAAGCATACGCACCAAACGTGCTGCCGATGAATCCACCCGCGGTGTCGGTACTGAGCAGGCTCGCATCAAGCGTTTCACCAAGGCGTTGCCATTGCCCGGGTTTTGGCGAAAACCATGCCTGCGCGCGTGCGCCATCCAGGGTGAATCGCAGTCCAGTGTTGTCGCCAGCGCCGCTTAGTTCCTTCTGCGCCAACAGCGTGCCTGTCTCTGGTGAATCCTTGCCGGCGCGCAAGTACAGGGCTATCCGGCGCGTACCATTGCTGGCTTCGACGCCCAGCACATAGTGATAGCGCTCGTTCTGCAGCCAGGCCAATCCCGCCAACTCGCCATCAGCCACAGACGCGGCCGAAAGCTGCATATCCAGGGTCGCGCGATGGTGCTGCAGGCGGTGGCCCAGATAGTGGGCCTGATCTTCCGTACCCTCGGCGCCCAGAGGCGTCGTGCCCGTTTGCAGCTTCAGACCATCAGCGCCCGTGATGAACCATGCGCGCTTCGGCGGATGCAGCGTCAGCCATTGTGGTGGCAGCGTCGCGTCGCTGAAGTTTTCCGTCCAACTGGATACAGCGCTATCGCTGATTGGCACGGATGCTCCAGCAATCTGTGGGCGCGGCAACTGCAGCGTTACTTCGGCGTCGCGCGGCAGCACTTGCGGCCAGCCTTCCTGCCATTGCACCGGCAACAGGAAGGTTTCACGGCCTAGATTGTATTGATTGCCACGGTAGGGGCGGGTGGCGAGGAATACCGTCCACCAGTTGCCATCAGCCAGCTGCACGAACTGCGCATGCCCAGCCGAGGTCACCGGATTGGCGCGCTTGGGATCGAGGTCGCGCTGGGTCAGTACCGGGTTGTCGTCACCTGCCTGATACGGACCCGTCAGGCTGCGACTGCGCCAGATCATCTGCGCATGCTGTTCGCCGGTGCCGCCTTCGGCGGCGGTCAGGTAGTACCAGCCGTCGTGCTTGAAGATATGCGGGCCTTCGATGTGCTCGGGTTTGCTGGCTGGGTTGGCGCCGCCATCCACCAGCAGACGCCGCTCACCAAGGGCTTTGCCGCTGGCCAGGTCGATCTGCTGCAGCCAGATCGCGCGGTGGCCGTCGTAGCGCAGTTCGCCATCGGGCACATCGTTGTGTACCACCCAGCTGCTGCCATCGGCATCGAAGAACAGGGAAGGATCGATGCCGCGCACCTGCAGCCAGACCGGGTCGGACCAAGGCCCGGCCGGGTTGTCGGTTTGGATCACGAAGTTGCCACCGTCGCAGTAGAAGCAGGTGTTGACGATGTAGAACTTGCCGCCGTGATGGCTGATGGAGGCAGCGAACAGGCCGCGGGTCAGCTCGTCCTTGCCGTAGTTGATCTGGCCTGGGCGGTCGATCGCGTTGCCGATCTGCGTCCAGTTGACCAGGTCGCGGCTGTGGTGGATCGGCAGGCCGGGGAAATAGCCGAACGTGGAGTTGACCAGATAGAAGTCATCGCCAGCGCGCACGATCGACGGGTCCGGGTAGAAGCCGGGCAGGATCGGGTTGCGGTAATTGCCGGCCGCCAATGGCGCATGCCGGTCGTTGCCTTGGTAGCTGATCGAGTGCACCAGTACTTCGGCATTGCTGGCCGGTGCCAGCAGGCAGAGCAACATCCACAGCAGACGACTACGCATGGGCGGCTTTGTCCAAGCTTGGAGAAGCCTTGGAATCTAGCAGTTAAGGAGCAAAACCGGAGCAAAACCGGGGTCAGGGTGGGGTTTCGGTACGAAACCCCACACTGACCCCGGTTTTGACCCAGTTTTGCCGTTCTGACTCAGCTGGGCTTGAACAGCTTGCGCTTGCCGGTGAGTACCTTTTCCTTCGGGGTGAGCTTGGCCACGCCGGGGATCAGGAAGTCGGTGGCGGTCTGCCCGAAGCGGATCTTGGAGGCCAGCCAGAGCGGCATCTTGCCGCGGCCAGTCCAGGTGTTCCAACGGTTCTCGGGATCACGGTACTTGGGTTTGACCTTCGGGCCCTTGCGCCGGGTGGGCTTGCTCTTGGCTGCGACGGCATCTGCGCCAGGACCGAACAACTCCTCGATCGTATAACCGGTCTGCTTGGCCAATGCGGTGAGTTTGCGCCTGACCTTTTCCGCAGGTTGACGTTGGGTGAGCGCTTTGTGCCTGTCCTGTGCGGCGCGGATGAGAGTGTTGAGCTCTCGAAGATCAAGAGGGGTAAGGTCGATACTCATGGCGTAAGCGTCAGTTCTTGGCTCCGGGGTGTCAAGCCGCTGTTGCGGATCGCGGGCGTTGGTAGCACAGGGGCGAGGCCTGGAGCGCTGCCTATGGGGCTGATCGGCTCGGCAGGTGTAGCCCGGGTAAGCGCAGCGCACCCGGGGCTGTTGGCGGGAGGTTCCAGCATCGCCAGTTGCCTGTTACCCGGGTGCGCTTCGCTTACCCGGGCTACTTCATCGGCGGCGACCGCATACAAAAAGCCCGATGGCAGTGGTCTGACATCGGGCTTTGGCGGGCTTAAGTGCGAATTATGATTCAATCAGCGATGACTGCGTGAAAGCACCATCGAATAGGCAAACCGGCCCGGCGGATGCAGGCTGGTCGCGACCAGCAGCAGACGGCCGTTGGCATCGCGGTAACGGCGCTGCACGCGCATCGCCGGCTCGCTCTTCTTGATGTCTAGCAGCTTGGCATCGGCCGCTTCAAACGAGGCCGCGTCGAATACCTGCTCCACCCGCGACAGCTTGGTCGGGTCGAGGAACTTGGCCAGCGCACGCGCGGCGCCGGCCACTTCCAGCAGTTTTTCGGTGGGCACGCCCGTGCGCACCGGGATCAGCATCTCGGTGACGGCGATCGGCTCGCGGGTCTGTTCTTCCAGACGCAGGCAGTGCAGGCGCAGGTATTCCTTGCCTTCGTGGATGTCCAGGCGCTGCGCCATCGCAGGGTCGGCCAGCTTGCGCTCGGCCTCCAGCACCTGCAGGCGGGTGCTGTTGCCGTACTGCATCAGCAGGTCGACGGTGTCGATCTCGTGCTCGTACCGCATTGCCGAGTTCTGCGCGATCACCCGCGTGCCAGCGCCGGGGCGGCGCTGCACCAGGCCGGCGCTGATCAACTGCGCCAAGGCCGCACGTGCGGTGTGGCGGCTGACGCTGAAGCGTTCGCACAGCTCCAGTTCGGTGGGTAGCAAGGTACCAACGGCGTACTCGCCCTTCTCGATTGCCGCCTGCAGTAGGTCGCCCAGTTCGGCATAGCGGGGCTTGCTGCGTCGCGTACCAGTCATATGTACAGATCCTTGTTCAAAGTCTGAGCGAGAGTTCCTGCCAGCTGCGCTGCAGGGGTTCACGGTGTTCGGGTGCGGCGATGGCGATCAGGGCCTGGGCCCGTGCATGGACGTCGAGGTGGCGTAGATCGGCTACGCCATGTTCGCTGACGATGCAGTCGGCATCTACGCGGGCAAGGCTTACGGGACCGGTGGGTAGCATCGGCACGATCCTGCTTTCGCCCTTCGGGGTACTGGCAGGGAGTGCAATGATGCCGCGACCAGCGGTCGATTGGCGAGCGCCTTGCAGGAAATCAGGCAGGCCGCCCACACCACTCAGTTGGCGTCCAGACAGGAACTCGCCGTTCACCTGGCCCAGCAGATCCACCGACAACGCGCTGTTGATGGCGGTCAGGCGCGGGATACCGCCCAGTACGTTGTGATCGTGGGTATGGCCAACCTCGCGGAAACCGATGTTGCGCGGGGCGACGTCGTACAGCGCCTGTGTACCCAGCGCGACGCCGGCCACCACAGCATCAGGTGCTGCCGACAGCGCGCCGGATTCGAGCAGGCCAAGCAGGCCATCGGAAACCATGCCGCTGTGGATGCGCAGGTTGCGCCGCTCGCGCACCGCGCGCAGCACCGCCGATTGCAGGCGGCCCAGGCCGAGCTGCAGTGTCGCGCCATCCTCCACCAGGGTAGCGACCTGTGCCGCAACCGAATCCATCGCGGCATCGGCAGGCGGATCGGGAATGGCCAGCAGCGGCGCATCCTGCTCGATGGCGGCGGTGATCCGCGACAAGGGAATGGACGGCCCGCGCGTGCGCGGCATGCGCGGGTTGATATGCGCCAGGATGCGGGTCGCGCGTGGCCAGGCCGCCGGGGTGAAGTCGCAGGCAATGCCCAGCGAGCAGTTGCCGTCCTCGTCCGGCGGCGCCACCTGCACCAGTACGGTGTCGAAGGCCACGCCTTCGCGCAGCCAGCGCCAGGTGGCGGTATAGGTCATCGGCAGGTAGTCGACGCGGCCCGCCAGCCACGAACTGCGCAGATCGCTGCTCAGGAAGATCGTGCGCTGGCGTGCCTGCGGGTGCAGTCCGGCAAAATCGAAGGTGTTGACGGTGGGGATGTGCACGCCAGTGAAGCGCAGCCCGCCGCAGCGTTCGGCGCCACTGCGCAGCCAGTGTTCGAACAGCAGTGAATGGCCGGCACAGCCGGGCGCGAAGACCTCGGGTCCCTGCGCAAGGTAGTCGAAGAAGGTGTCGGCATCCAGAGGTCGGGGCATGGGCTGATTGCGGCGGTCGGGATACGGATCATATGATATGTCCGGACAAAGTCGGTTATGCTCTTTTCACACGGTTGCTGTTCCCACCATCCCAAACCCGCTGTTGCGGGCCTGCACCGAGACCTCATCGCGCGATGACCACGCCTGTTGCCAGCCTTACCGAACAGCTCGCCCAGCGCCTGCAACGGCCGGTGGATGCCGCCGCCCGTGAGCGTGCCGCCTTGCTGCTGGTCGATTGGCTGGGCTGCGCCCTGGCTGCGTTGCGCTATCCGATTGCCGCCCAGCTGCAGTCGGTGGTGCAGGCGCAGGCTGGCGGCAATGTGGTGGCTTTGGGCGCTGGCCGCCGCAGTGCAGCCGACGCGCTGCTGCTCAATGCCGCGCTCGGTAATGTGCTGGAAATGGACGATGTGCACCGCGCTGCCATCCTGCATCCCGGCCCGGTGGTCATCCCGGTGGCGCTGGCTGCAGCACAGGCCGAAGGCGCGGATGCGATGGCGCTGCTCGATGCCATCGTGCGCGGCTACGAAGCCACCATCCGCGTCGGCCGTGCGCTGGGCAAGGCGCACTACCGCTACTGGCATCCCACTTCGACTGCCGGCGCGTTTGGTGCTGCTGCAGCCGCTGCATCTGTGCTGCGCCTGCCGGCGGAATCGCTGGCCGATGCGCTGGGCAATGCCGGCAGCCGTACTGGCGGGCTGTGGCAGATGCGCCATGAACCGGTGCCGACCAAGTCATTGCATAACGCTGAAGCCGCACGCGGTGGCTGGCTGGCGGCACAATTGGCGCTGGCTGGCATGCGTGGGCCGCGCAGGATACTGGAAGGCGAGCAGGGCCTGTTTGCCGCCACCGCACCGGACGCCGTGCCGGAACTGGTGGTTGCCGACGAAGACGATTGGTTGATCCACAGCACCAGCCTGAAGCCGTGGCCGGCTTGCCGCCATGCACATCCGGCGATTGATGCGATGCTGGAAGCGATGGCGCAGCTTGATGCAGCTGATATCGCGCAGATCGAACGCATCGAAGTGCGCACCTATGCCGAGGCCCTGCGCTTCTGCGACCGCGCCCAGCCGCAGACCGAGCTGGAGGCCAAGTTCAGCCTGCAGCACGCGCTGGCCTCGATCGTGGTCAATGGCCGGCCGCAACTTGAGCACTACACCGCCGAAGCCTGCAGCGATGCTGAACTGGCGCCGTGGCGACAGCGTATCGCGTTGATCGAGGATGCAGCCTGCAGCCAGCGTTTCCCAATGCACTACGGTGCCAGCGTGCAGCTGTGGTTGGCCGATGGCCGCAGTGTGCAGGCCGAGCGCATCGATGCCTGGGGCGACCCGGAAAGCCCGATGTCGGCCGAGGATGTGCTGGCCAAGGCACTGGCCCTGGCGCAATGGGGTGGCGTATCCGCAGGCTTGGCGCAACCCCTCTTTGGGCAGGTGCAGGCGCTGGCCAATGGCGGCAGTCTGGACGCCTTGAACGCCATGTTGGCGCGGGTGGCTTGATGCGATTGACTGAAGCGCTGTTGCAGCATGCGCGCACGCTGTGTTTTGAAGACCTTTCCGCCGAGGCGGTCGCGGCCACGAAGGTGTTCGTGATGGATTCGGCGGCCGTGGGGCTTTCTGGCTCCGGTCCGCAGGTGCCGCTGACCCAAACCGTTCGACGCAGCGCCGCCAGCTACGGCAGCGGCAATGCCGCGCGTGTGTGGGTGACCGGCGAAGCCTTGCCGGCGGCCAGCGCGGCGATGGTCAACGGCTACCAGATTCACAGCCAGGAATTTGATTGCGTACATATGCCGGCAGTGGTGCATCCATTGGCGGTTATTCAATCGGCCTTGATTGCCGCCGCCGAGCAGCACGCAAACGTCGATGGCGTGGCGGTCGATGGCAAGGCCTTGATCGCAGCGCTCAATGTCGCCGTTGATGTAGCCACGCTAATCGGCATCAGTGGCCGCGCGCCGATGCGCTTCTTCCGGCCATCGATGTGCGGCGCGCTAGGTGCTGCAGCAGGCATCGCCCATCTGCATGGTGCTGACGAAGAACTGCTTCGTCGCGCGCTCGGCCTGACCTATAGCCACCTGTCCGGCACCATGCAGGCGCATGTGGAAGGCTCGCCGACGCTGGCCTTGCAGGTCGCACTGAACTCGCGCGCCGCCTTGAGCTGCTGGGAACTGGCCCGCAATGGCTTTCCGGCGCCGCGCGAGATGCTGGAAGGGCCCTTCGGCTATCTGCCGCTGATCGAGGGCGAATTCGACGTCGGACCGTCGCTGCAGAAGCTGGCCGCGCGCGAAGCGCAGATACTCAACGTAAGCCACAAGGTGTTCCCCACCGGTGGCGCCGCGCATGCCGCGCAGGACATGCTGATGGAGCTGCGCCAGCAGCACGGCCTGCAGTTGGACAACGTCGCCAGCATCGAACTGCAGGCGCCGCCGCTGGTGCGCCGTTTGGTCGGCCGCAGCTATCAGCCCGCAATGGAAACCAGCTATGCACGGCTGTGCCTGCCGTTCCTACTGGGTACCGTGCTGCTCGATGGCAAGGTCGGCTTGTCCGCCTATGCGCCGGACAAGCTCGCCGATGCGCAGCTGGCCGCGTTCGCCAACCAGGTCAGCCTGGTGCCGAACGACTGCGACGATCCCAATGCGCTGGTGCCACAATCGATGACGGTCACCCTGCGTGACGGTCGCGTGCTGCACAACCATCGCGATGCTGCCATCGGTTCGCCGCAACGGCCGCTGTCGCGTGCCCAGCAACTGGAAAAGTTCCACCACTGCCTTGACCACGCCGCGCGTCCCTTCGGTGCCGGTCTCCGTGCTGCCCTGATCTCCCACTTCGACCATCTGCAGGACATCGACGATGTCAGGCAGCTGGTCGACCTGCTGATTGTCGAGACCCCATGACCTACGCCACCTATTTCGAATCCTTCGATGTCAAGGAGCTGCTTCAGCAGTTCCCGCTGGACCAGGCCTTCACCGACAAGTTCAAGACCATCAGCCGCGAGGAACTGCGCGCCGAGCAGAACGCGATGTTCCTGCGCTGCGTGGCCCGCGCCTGGCAGATTCCGTTCTACCAGCGCCTGTGGGGCAATGCAGGCATCAAGCCGGAAGATATCCAGAGCCTGGACGACATCACCAAACTGCCGGTATTCGGCAAGCACGAAATCATGGCGTCGGTCGAAGCCAATCCGCCGCTGGGCGATTTCCACGGCTGGCAGGACGGCACCGACGCTGGCAACAAGCCGCTGGTCTTCCACACCACCTCCGGCACCACCGGTCGCCCGCAGCCGCTGGTGTTCTCGCCGCATTCGCGCGAAGTGCAGAGCCTGCTGCTTGCCCGCCTGTATCGCTGGCAGGGCATGCAGCCCGGCGACGTGGTGCACTCGGTGTACGGCCACGGCATGATCAACGGCGGCCACTATGTGCGTGAGGCGGTGACGCATTACACGCAGGCACTGTTCTGTTCGGCCGGTACCGGCATCGAGATGCGCTCGGCGCAGCAGGTGCAGCTGATGAAGAACATGGGCGCCAACGTGATTGTTGGCTTTGCCGACTACATCAAGAAGCTGGCCGACGTGGCCCGCGAGAACGGCCTGGTGCCGGGCAAGGACATCCCGGTGCGGATGATCTGCGGCCACCTCGGCCGCGAATCGCGCGAGTCGCTGTCGGCGGCCTGGGGCGGTGTCGAGTTGTACGACTGGTATGGCGTGGGCGACACCGGCGCGATCGCCGGGCAGGGCCCGGATCAGGACGGTCTGTACCTGATGGAAGACGCGCAGTACGTCGAAATCCTCGACGTGGACAGCGGTGAACTGGTGGCCGATGGCGACACCGGCGACATGGTGGTCACCTGCCTGTACAAGGACGACATCTACCCGATCATCCGCTTCAATACCCATGACGTGACCCGTGTGCTGACCACGCCCTCGCCGCTGGGCATGAACCTGCGCCGCATCGAAGGCTTCCTTGGCCGCAGCGACAACATGGTCAAGATCCGCGGCATCAATGTGTTCCCGCAGGCGATGGCGCCGGTGCTGGAAGAACACGCATCGTTCGCCGGTGAGTTCATCTGCGTCGCCAGCCGCGACGAAGGCGGGCGCGACGATCTGGCCGTACACGTGGAAACCCGTGGCGCACTGGATGACGCACAGTTGGCAGCGGAGTTCGCCGCGTTGCTGCGGCAGCGCCTCGGTGTTGAAATGAGCATCGTGCTGGCCGCCCCGGGTGAGCTGGCGGCGTTGACGGGTATCGAAGTACGGCAGAAGCCGGTGCGTCTGATCGACAAACGTTTCGCTTGAGGAAGACCGCGTGAGCAAGGCCGATGCGCAGTTGTTGAGCTTGGATCTGACGGCGCAGGCGGCCTTGCTGGCTGCCGGTGACGTCAGCTGCACCGAACTGATCGAGCAGCAGTTGGCAGCCATCGTCGCCAGCCAGGCGCAGGTCAACAGTTATATCCACGTCGATGCGGAAGGCGCGTTGGCTGCGGCCGTGCAGTCCCAGCAACGTCGCCAGCGCGGCTTGGCGCGTCCTTTGGAAGGCCTGCCGATCGCGGTCAAGGACAATATCGACGTTGCCGGCATGGTCACCACCGCCGGCATGGAGACCCGCCGCCACAGCGCCCCGGCCAGTGCCGATAATCCGGCTGTGGCCGCATTGCGCGCAGCCGGCGCGGTTCTCGTCGGCAAGCTCAACATGCACGAAGCGGCGATGGGCGCTGACAACGACAACCCGTTCTATGGTGCTTGCCACAACCCGCATCGGCACGGTCATACGCCGGGCGGTTCCAGCGGTGGCAGTGGCGCGGCGGTGGCCGCTGGTTTGTGCGCGGCGGCGCTGGGCACCGACACCATGGGTTCGGTGCGCATCCCGGCAAGCTATTGCGGTGTGGTTGGGCTCAAGCCCAGTTGGGGCGCGATCAGCACGCGAGGCACCGTTGCCCTGTGCAGGCGGCTGGATCACATCGGCCCGTTGACGCGTTCGGCGCGTGACCTGCGTCTGTTGCTGCAGATCATGTCTGGCTTCGATCCGGACTGCGCGCAGTCGCGCTTCATTCAATACGCCGCGCCGGATGCGGAGGGCCTGCGCATTGGCGTGGTGGATCTGTTCGATGCAACCGATATCGCGCCCGACGTGCAGGCGGCATTCGAGGATGGCCTGCGCGTGCTGGTCGGCTTGGGCCATCAGCTGAAACCGCTGCCGGCACCGGCATTTGCGTCGGCACGCGCACGTCGCGCTGGCCTGCTGATGAGCGAAGCCGAGTTGTTGGTCGAACACGCCGAGGCCTGGGCCGCTGACCGCAGCAAATTCTCGCCGCTGCTGGTCAAGCTGATGTCCTGGGCAGAAGGCCGCAGCGCTGCCGAGCTGGCTGCCGCCTCGCAGCTCGCCGATCGCGGGCAGGTGCAGCTGCAGCAGTGGCTGGCGCGTTGCGACGTGCTGGTAATGCCGACTGCGCCCCAGCGCGCATTCGCCTTCGGTACCCCGGCGCCGGCCAGCCAGGCCGATCTCACCGCTTACGCCAACCTGGCCGGCAACCCAGCCTTGTCGGTACCGCTGCCGGTAGCTGCGGGAGAGTTGCCCGTAGGCATGCAGCTGATCGGCAATGTGGGCGACGAACTCACGCTGATTGCGCTGGCGGAGGCCTTCCAGCACGCCATTGGCTTGCAGCCCGCGCTGCCCGAAGCCTGCAAAACCTGGTGGCCGAAATGAATCTGCTCGAAGGCGTTCGCGTCCTCGACCTGTCGCGCATCCTTGCCGGCCCCTGGGCGACCCAGGTCTTGGCCGACTTCGGCGCCGATGTCATCAAGGTCGAGCGCCCCGGCGTGGGTGACGACACCCGCAGTTGGGGCCCGCCTTACCTGCAGGACGCCGACGGCAATGACAGCAGCGAATCGGCGTATTACCTGTGCGCCAACCGCGGCAAGCGCTCGCTGGCGATTAATTTCACCACAGGGGAAGGGCAGGCGCTGTTGCGCGAGCTGATCGTGCACTGTCACGTGCTGGTGGAGAACTACAAGGTCGGTGGCCTGAAGAAGTACGGGCTGGATTTCACCAGCCTGCAGGCGATCAACCCGAAGCTGGTGTATTGCTCGATCACCGGCTACGGCCAGGATGGCCCATACGCGCAGCGCGCCGGCTATGACGCGGCGATCCAGGCCATAGGCGGCCTGATGAGCGTCACCGGCGAGCCAGACGGTGCGCCGGGTGCCGGCCCGCAGAAAGTAGGTGTAGCCGCGACCGATCTGATGACCGGCATGTATGCGGCAACGGCGATCCTGGCTGCGTTGCGCCATGCCGAGCGCACCGGTGTTGGTCAGCAGATCGATCTGGCGCTGCTGGATACCCAGGTCGCATGGCTGGCCAACCAGGCCTCCAACTATCTGATCGGCGGCGTGGTGCCGACCCGGCAGGGCACGGCGCATCCGAACATCGTGCCGTACCAGGTGATGCCGGCCGCTGATGGCTATTTCATGCTGGCGGTTGGCAATGACTGCCAGTTTGCGCGTCTGTGCGAGGTGATTGGCGAGCCGGCGCTGGCATGCGATCCGCGCTATGCCAGCAACAACGCCCGGGTTGCGAACCGCGAGCTGCTGGTGCCGCATCTGCAGCAGGTGTTGCGCACGCGGCCGGCGGCCGAGTGGTTGGCTGCGCTGGAGCAAGCGGTGGTGCCGGCCAACCCGGTCAACCGCATCGATCAGGTGTTTGCTGATCCGCAGGTGCAGGCGCGTGGTTTGCGGATTGAGTTGCCGCATGCCGGTGGTGGCAGCGTGGCGATGGTGCGTAATCCGCTGAAGTTCTCGGCGACGCCGTTGCGCTATGAGCAGGCGGCGCCGGTGTTGGGGCAGCACACCGCTGAGGTGTTGGGGGAGGTGCTTGCCGTTGATGGTGAGCGGCTGCGGGTGTTGCGGGACTTGGGTGTGGTTGGGGTTGCTGCTGAAGCTAAAAGCTAAAAGCTGAGAGCTGGAGCTGGAGCTGGAGCGTTACCCCTCCCCAGCCCTCCCCTTGGCTGCGCCAAAGGGAGGGGGCAAAGCGGGTCGCTGCCATCTGACAGATCGCAGGCTTGCGCTCCCTCCCTTTGGCGTAGCCAAGGGGAGGGTTGGGGAGGGGTGCTTTTGGCGATCAATCTTCAGCTGGAGCATTGCCAGCTTCGCGGCTTACACCGCTCCCACAAAAAACAAAAACCCAAAGCGCCAATCACGCGCCGCCAGAGAATCCCTGCTGCCGCCACGCCTCATACACCACCACGGCGACCGAGTTGGACAGGTTCAGGCTGCGGTTGTTGGGCTGCATCGGCAGGCGCAGGCGATGGCCGTCGGGCAGGGAATCAAGCAGGTCCTGCGGCAGGCCGCGGGTTTCCGGGCCGAACAGGAAGGCATCGCCATCGGCGAACTGCACGGTGTCATAGCGGACGCTGGAGCGGGTACTCAATGCAAACAAACGCTTCGGGGCGATGCGCGCCAAGGCGGTTTCCAGGTCCGGGTGGACCTGCATCTGTGCGTACTCGTGATAGTCCAGGCCGGCGCGCTTCAGCTGCTTGTCACTGAGGTCGAAACCCAAAGGCTCGATCAGGTGCAGCCGCGCGCCGGTGTTGGCGCAGAGCCGGATCACATTGCCGGTGTTCGGCGGGATCTCGGGCTGGTAAAGCACTACATCGAAAACAGGGGCAGAAGTCATCGGCGCAGTTTACGCCGGGTGTTGCGTCATCGCTGGCTTAGTTGGAAACCATGCCCTGCGCGACGACCTTGCCGATGGCTTCAGCAGCGGCTTCTGCAGCCATGGCCTGCACCTGCTCCACCTCCGGGCGGACGGTGATGGCCGGCAGCGACACCATCCACTGGCCGGCGCGGGTGCCGATGGCGACCGGGCTGGCGGAGGCCAGCTGGCTGGCGGTCTGTTCGGCCATCAGCTCGACGATCTGGCCGACGGTCGGGCGAACCTGCACCGCAGCCAGGGTCGGGATGTTGCTGCTGGCTTCGTGCTGGGCCTGTGCCAGCTGATCAGCGGAAGGGCGAACCTGCACGGTGTCCAAAGTGACGATATCCGAAGCCTGGACCGAAGAAACAAAGCCGGTGCTGGCGACGAGGGCGATGGCAAGGGCGAGAGACTTGGCGTTCATGGCGGGACCTGTTTGGTGTGTGTGGGCAGTGGTGTGGTAGTAAGGTAGTACAGTGATTTTCGTAGTGCAAGGACTTTCGCTACTTTTTTTGTTTTGTTCAGCAGTCAGTCATTTATCGTCTGAAGGGATCTGGCTGCGAGTAATAGGCAGCAGGATGCGTGCCAATCACATCTGATTGATAAATAAGGGTTTGTTGCTAGTGGAAAGTGTCCGCTGTCCGGACACTCGCCGCGTCTGCAGTGACCGGACGGACACCGGTGCAGCTGCTTCGGTACCCATGACGCATGGCGTATGCCGATGTGACGGCGCCCGGTTAGGATCTGCGTTCACCTTCATACCCAAACGGAAATGGAATGAACGCAGCTATGCCCCGCACCGCCTTGTTGACCCTGGCCCTGAGTGCCGCCCTGGGCGGATTCGTTGGCGCCCCGCTGGTTGCGGAGGCCAAGCCAGCCGCCGCCGCCGCTGCGTCGGTCGATATCCCGTATGAAGAATTCACCCTGCCCAACGGCTTGCGCGTGGTGGTGCACACCGACCGCAAGGCGCCGATCGTGGCGGTGAACATCTGGTATCACGTCGGTGCCAAGGACGAACCGGCCGGGCGCACCGGCTTCGCGCATCTGTTCGAACACCTGATGTTCCAGCGCAGCGAAAACCATGACGGCGAGTTTTTCGAACCCTTCAAGCAGGTCGGCGCCACCGACCAGAACGGCACCACCAATACCGACCGCACCAACTATTTCCAGAACGTGCCGACCACCGCGTTGGACATGGCGCTGTGGATGGAATCGGACCGCATGGGTCACCTGGTCGGCGCCATCGACCAGGCTGCCCTGGATGAGCAGCGCGGCGTGGTGCAGAACGAAAAGCGCCAGGGCGAGAACCAGCCTTACGGCCAGGTCTGGGACAAGCTGACCCGCGCCATGTACCCGGCAGGTCACCCGTACCACCACGGCGTGATCGGTTCGATGAACGACCTCAACGCCGCATCGCTGGATGACGTCAAAACCTGGTTCCACACCTGGTACGGCCCGAACAATGCGGTGCTGGTGCTGGCCGGTGACATCGACGTGGCCACCGCCAAGGAAAAGGCCGCCAAGTTCTTCGGCGACATCCCGGCTGGTCCGACCATGGCGCAGCCGGCGGTGAACGTTGCGCAGCGCGCCGCCACCACCCGCGAAGTGATGACCGACAAGGTGCCGCAGGCGCGCATCTACCGTGCCTGGAACGTGGCCCAGGTCGGCACCACCGATATCGATCAGCTGGAGCTGTTCTCCTACGTGCTGGGCGGTGCCAAGTCCTCGCGTCTGGACCAGCGCCTGCTGCACAAGGACAAGCTGGTCGACAACATCAGCGCGATGACCGATGCCTCGCAGCTGGGCTCCAACTTCCTGATCATCGCCACGGTCAAGCAGGGCGTGGACCCGGCCAAGGTCGAGGCCGCCATCGACGAAGAACTGAAGCGACTGATCGCCGAAGGCCCGACCGCCGATGAGCTGGAGCGCGCCAAGGTGCAGTCGCGTGCGGGCTTCGTGCGCGGCATCGAGCGTATCGGTGGCTTCGGCGGCAAGGCCGATGCACTCGCACAGTGCACCGTCTACGAAGGCAACCCGGGTTGCTTCCGCACCTCGCTGGCCAATGTCGATGCCGCCACCGCGGCTGACGTAAAGGCTGCCGGTGCCAAGTGGCTGGGCGTGGGCGACCACACCATCGTGGTCGAGCCGGGCGAGCGTGTTGCGCTGGCCGAGCTGCCGTCGGTCAAGCCGGCGCCGTTCAACGTGCCGGCCGTGGACAGCAAGTACACCACGCTGCCGAGCCAGGTCGACCGCAGCGCCGGCGTGCCCAAGACCACCAGCTTCCCGGAACTGAAGTTCCCGCAGCTGCAGCGCGCCACGTTGAAGAACGGCACCCAGGTGGTGCTGGCCGAGCGCCATGACATCCCGGTGGTGCAGTTCAGCTATGAGTTCCCGGGTGGCTTCACCGCCGACCGTGGCCGCAAGCCGGGCACCGCCAACTTCACCATGGGAATGCTCGATGAAGGCGCTGGCCAGCTCGGCTCGCTGGCGTTCGCCGATGCGGTTGAGCGCCTGGGTGCACGCGTCAGCGCAGGTGCGTCGTTGGATGGTTCCAACGTGTATCTGTCGGCACTGAAGGAAAATCTGGCGCCGTCGCTGGCGCTGTATGCCGACGTGGTGCGTGCACCGCGCTTCGAGCAGAACGAGATCGACCGCATCAAGGCCACCTGGATTGCAGGCATCCAGCAGGAAAAGGCGCAGCCGAACGCGGTGGCGATGCGCGTGCTGCCGCCGCTGCTGTACGGCGCAGGCCACCCGTATGCGATTCCGTTCACCGGTAGCGGCGACGAAGCGGCGATCCAGTCGCTGACCCGTGACGACCTGACCTCCTTCCACAAGCAGTGGATTCGTCCGGAAGGCGCCACCCTGATCGTGGTCGGTGACACCACCTTGAAGGACCTCGTGCCGTTGCTGGAGCGCAGCTTCGGTGACTGGAAGGGCGAGGGCGCACGGCCGAAGGTGGAGGTCCTGACCAATGTGGATCGCCCGCAGGCATCGCGCGTGTTCCTGATCGACCAGCCGGGCGCGGTGCAGGCCAACCTGTTCGCCGGTCAGGTCGCGCCGTCGACGATGGACGCGGGCACCACCCGCTTCGACATCGCCAATGGCGTGCTGGGTGGCGACTTCACCTCGCGCCTGAACATGAACCTGCGTGAGGACAAGCACTGGTCCTATGGCGCACGTTCGTCGGCCTCCAATGCCCTGGGCCAGCGCCCGTGGATGGCGGTTGCACCGGTGCAGATCGACAAGACCGGTGAGGCGATGAAGGAAATGAACGCTGAAATCAGCCAGTTCGCCAGCGGCCAGCGTCCGCCGACCGAGGCCGAGGTCAACCGCATCCGCAACATCCAGACGCTGAGCCTGCCAGGTGCCTACGAAACCGCATCGGCGGTGATGAGCACCATCGGTGGCATCGTGCGTTATGGCCGTCCGGACGACTACGTGTTCAAGCGCAAGGCCGAGATCGAAGCCATGACCCCGGCGCAGGTCGCCGAGGCAGCCAAGATCCTGGATCCGTCCAAGCTGACCTGGGTGGTGGTAGGCGACCTGAAGCAGACCGAGGCCCCGGTGCGGGCCCTGAAGCTGGGCGAAGTGACCGTGATCGACGCCGACGGCAAGCCGGTGGAGAAGAAGTAAGCGGCAGGGCGTAGCCGTCTTGCGCTGAAGCCTTACCGGGAAGTCCCCTGCCGAGCATGGCTCGGCACTACGGCCCTCTCCCGCCTGCGGGAGAGGGGTTGGGGTGAGGGCAGCTTCCAGCTTTGGCCGGTAAAGCCCCTGCCGAGCATGGCTCGGCACTACATTTCCGCCCCCTCCCTTTCGCGCAGCGAAGGGGAGGGCTGGGGAGGGGGAGTTTTTGCTTTGAGCCCCTCTCTCGCTTGCGGGAGAGGGGTTGGGGTGAGGGCAGCTTTTGGCTTTGTCCGGTAAAGCCCCTGCCGAGCATGGCTCGGCACTACATTTCCGCCCCCTCCCTTTCGCGCAGCGAAGGGGAGGGCTGGGGAGGGGTAGGTTTTGTCTTTGCCGCGCACCAAATCACCGGGATCACCACCTGTTCATCCATTCCCGGCACAATCCCTGCTGATCTTCACAAGGAATAGTCCATGCGCGTCCTGCTTCTGTCCGCCCTGATCGCCAGCACCGCCGCCTGCACCTGGGTGCCGATTGAATCCGGCGGCAAGACCGTGCGCGTATTGCCAGCAGGCCCAGTTGCGCCGGGCTGCGTGACCAAGGGCGAGATCGTGGTCTCGGTAAAGAGCAAGGTTGGCTTCTACAACCGCAACCCGCTGCGCGTGCAGGAAGAGCTGGAAACCCTGGCCCGCAACGAGGCCCCCAGTGCCGGCGCCAATGCCGTACAGGCCAGTGGCCTGCCGGCCGATGGCAGCCAGCGCTTTGCTGCCTTCCAGTGCCCGCCGCGCTGATTTTCCAGCTGTCTTACGGCCCCGGCGGCTCCATACGCCGGGCCGCCGATTTGTAAAGATGCGGTAAAAATGCGCAGGCGCTAGAATGGCGACCCCTTCGCCTGAGTCTTGGCGCTTTCTGATGCCTTTTCAAAATGTCTCGATCGCGGGACTGGCGCATATTGATGCGCCGCATACGCTGACCTCAAAGGAAATCAACGAGCGGCTCCAGCCCACGCTGGAACGCCTTGGCATTCGTGCCGACGTGCTTGGCGATATCGCCGGCATCCACGCGCGCCGCCTTTGGGACCAGGGTACACAGGCCTCGGACGCCGCCACCATGGCCGGCCGCAAGGCACTGGAAGATGCCGGCATCACTGCCGACAAGGTTGGCCTGCTGGTCAACACTTCCGTCAGCCGTGATTACCTGGAGCCGTCCACCGCTTCCATCGTGTCCGGCAACCTGGGCATCGGCGAAGACTGCGTCACCTTCGACATCGCCAACGCCTGCCTTGCCTTCATCAATGGCATGGACGTGGCCGCACGCATGCTGGAGCGCGGCGACATCGACTATGCGTTGATCGTCGACGGCGAGACCTCCAACCTGGTCTATGAAAAGACCCTGGAGCGCATGATGTCCCCGGACATCACCGCCCAGCAGCTGCGTGACGAAGTCGCCGCGCTGACCACCGGTTCCGGTGCGGCAGCAATGGTGATGGCGCGCTCGGAGCTGGTGCCGGACGCCCCTCGCTACAAGGGCGGTGTGACCCGTGCAGCCAACCAGTGGAACAAGCTGTGCGTGGGCAACCTGGACCGCATGGTCACTGACACCCGCATGTTGCTGATCGAAGGCATCAAGCTGGCCACCAAGACCTTTGAAGCCACGCGCGAAGCGTTGGGCTGGGCGGTGGAGGAGATCGACCAGTTCGTGATCCACCAGGTCAGCCAGCCGCATACCAATGCCTTCATCAAGGCCTTCGGCATCGACCCGAAGAAGGTGATGACCATCTTTGGCGAGCACGGCAACATCGGCCCGGCGTCGGTACCGATCGTGCTGAGCAAGCTGCGCCAGCTGGGCAAGCTCAAGAAGGGCGACCGCGTCGCGCTGATGGGCATTGGCTCGGGCTTGAACTGCACGATGGCCGAGGTGGTCTGGTAACAAGGCCGTGGCCTGACGGCTTCGCTTCCGCAGGAGGCGCAATTGTCAGTTCGCAGGTTTTTCCCTTCTCCCCCAGGGGGAGAAGGTGCCCGAAGGGCGGAAGAGGGGAAGCGTGCGCAGCACGCAAGCGCCGGGAGTTAGAGCAGTTGTTCAAGCTGCTCCACTCCGGCCAACCCTCTCCCCAACCCTCTCCCGGCGGGAGAGGGGCTTAGCAGCCGCAGGTGCGACCCGATGAACAAACTCCCCGGTTACCCCAGCAAGACCCACCGCTTCGAAGTCCGCCCCGGCTTGTCGATGAACTACATCGATGAAGGTCCGCGCGATGGCGAGGTGGTGGTGATGCTGCACGGCAACCCGTCGTGGAGCTACCTGTGGCGGCACCTGGTCAACGGCCTCAGCGACAAGTACCGCTGCATCGTGCCGGACCATATCGGCATGGGCCTGTCGGACAAGCCCGACGACAGCCGTTATGAGTACACCTTGCAGTCGCGCGTGGATGATCTGGACGCACTGCTCAAGCATCTGGGCATCACCGGCCCGGTGACGCTGGCCGTGCATGACTGGGGCGGCATGATCGGCTTCGGTTGGGCGCTGTCGCACCACGATCAGGTCAAGCGCCTGGTGATCACCAACACCGCCTCGTTCCCGTTGCCGCCGGAGAAGCCGATGCCGTGGCAGATCGCCATGGGCCGGCACTGGAAGCCGGGCGAATGGTTCATCCGCACCTTCAATGCATTCTCGTCCGGCGCCTCGTGGCTGGGCGTAAGCCGGCGCATGCCGGCCGATGTACGTCGCGCCTATGTGTCGCCGTACAACAACTGGGCCAACCGCATTTCCACCATCCGCTTCATGCAGGACATCCCGCTGTCGCCAGCCGACAAGGCCTGGTCGCTGCTGGAGCGTGCGGCGGCAGCGTTGCCGTCGTTCGCGGATCGCCCGGTGTACATCGCCTGGGGCCTGCGTGACATCTGCTTCGATCATCACTTCCTGACCGGCTTCCGCAAGGCATTGCCGCAGGCGGAAGTGACCGAGTTCGAAGATGCCAACCACTATGTGTTGGAAGACAAGCACGAAGTGATCGTGCCGGCGGTAAGAGCCTTCCTGGAGCGCAACCCGCTGGGGTGAGCCGGGGCTTGTGGGAGCGCGGGCACTTGTAGGAGCGGCGTCAGCCGCGAAGCAAGGGATAGATCCGCTACGGCTACCTCCGCATCCTGCAAGCCGTTGCCTGGCGTTTCGCGCAAAGCTCGCGCGATGATTGATTTCTCGTGGACTGAAGCATTGCCAGCTTCGCGGCTTACGCCGCTCCTACAAAAAGCTGAGCGAGCGATGCCTGCTTCTGCCCCCTCCCATGCGCCAAAGGCGGAGGGGAGGGTTGGGGAGGGGTAAGCTTCTGTGGCCGTTCCCTTTGCACCAGCTTCGCGGCTGACGCCGCTCCCACAAAAGCCGTGAGCGCGCGATGCCTGCTTCTGCCCCCTCCCATGCGCCAAAGGCGGAGGGTAGGGTTGGGGAGGGGTAAGCTTTTGTGGCCGTTCCCTTTGCACCAGCTTCGCGGCTGACGCCGCTCCTACAGACAGGTGCGGGTGTGCGAAGCTCTGTGCTTCTTAGCACAGGGAGTGAAGGATGGATTTCGACAGCCTGGACCGTCAGCTGCGTGACAGCGCGCAGGATCTTGCGTTGAGCAACGAGGAACGCTCCGCACTGCGCGAGCTGGGCGTCGAACTACCGCCCGACCGCCTGCGCTTCCTGCGCAATCGCGCCTTCGATATCGCCCGCGAGCAGGTCGCTGCCAATCCTGCCGAAGCACTGCCGATGCTGAAGTGGGTTGAACAGGTGGTGCGCACGCTGGACGTCAACGCCGGGCCGGTTGAAACCCTGACCAGTACCTATTTCTCCCCGGGCGATGCCTGCATGCAGCGCCTGCGCGCGCTGTGCGCCAGCGCGAAGCAGACCCTGGACATCTGTGTATTCACCATCTCCGATGACCGCCTCAGCGGGGTCATCCTGGATGCGCACAAGCGCGGCGTGGTGGTGCGCATCATCAGCGACAACGACAAGGTCTACGACGACGGCAACGACGTCCGTCGCTTGAACGAGAGCGGCATCCCGGTGCGGGTGGACCACAGCGAATACCACATGCACCACAAATTCGCGCTGTTCGATGGCAAGCAGCTGGCCAACGGCAGCTTCAACTGGACGCGCACCGCGACCGAGCACAACGATGAGAACCTGGTGGTCAGCAATGACCGCAACCTGGTGCGCAGCTTTGCCCAGCAGTTCGAGGTGCTTTGGGGGCGTTACAAGGCGCTTTGAGGCAGCTTTCGCTTTTGCTTTTATGCCTTTGATTTTTTTCCGTCATTCCCGCGCAGGCGGGAATCGCTCTGGCTCTTGCTTCGGCTTCTGCCTTGGCTTTGGACAGGGCAACGGCGAAGAGCAACAGCAAGAGCGATTCCCGCCTGCGCGGGAATGACGGCGTAAGGGCAAAGCCCAAAGCCCAAAGCCCAAAGCCCAAAGCCAACAACTACCGCATCACCCTCAAGCGGCAATCGGCGTGTTCGGCGGTGACGACGGGCTGTTGCCGTTGTCGTCAGGATGGTCATCGCCATCGTTGTCGGCATCATCGCGCCAGCGCCAGTCGGCCAGGGTCAATGCCGGCATGCCGTGGGCGATGCGCGCGCGGTCGCACTGTGAGCTGGCCTTGCCGTATTCCCAGGAGGCGTCCACCTCGCGGCACACGCTGGGCCGGTTCGGGTGGATGGTGCAGCGCGAGTACACGCCGATCTCCGAGTCCAGGGCCACGCAGCGGATCGGGTCCGAGTAGGTGCCCTGCATGCACAGCCGGTGCGGGTCCAGGCGCTGGGTCAGCTGGTGGGGCACGCCGCCTTCGGTGACTTCGTCCGATTCCATCCAATGGAAGGCAACGCGGTATTGGGTGCAGCAGGCACCGCAGGTCAGGCAGGGATGGGGCATGGGATACCGGCCTTGGCGGCAGGAATAGGACAAAAGGAAGGTGCGAAATTTTCCACGGTGACGGCCTGCGCGCAAGATTTTTCTGCATTGGCGACAATAGGAAGATGAACGAAACCTGTAATATCGCCGCGCGCCTGCCCGAGCTGGCACGTGAACGGCCCGACCAGATCGCCATTCGCTGCCCTGGCAAGCTCGCCGCCAACGGCATGGCCGCCTACGACGTGACCCTGGATTACCGCACCCTGGACGCCCGCAGCGACGCCATTGCCGCTGGTTTGGCGGCCAACGGCATCGGCCGCGGGGTGCGCGCGGTGGTGATGGTGCGGCCGGGGCCGGAGTTCTTCCTGTTGATGTTCGCCCTGTTCAAGATCGGCGCAGTGCCGGTGCTGGTCGACCCCGGCATTGATAAGCGCGCGCTGAAGCAGTGCCTGGATGAAGCACAGCCGCAGGCCTTCATCGGCATCCCCTTGGCGCAATTTGCGCGGGTGCTGCTGGGCTGGGCCAAGGCGGCCAAGGTCAAGGTCACCGTCGGTCGGCGCTGGGGCTGGGGTGGCATCACCCTGGCGAAGATCGAAGCCGATGGCGCTGGCGCGGGCAGCCAGTTGGCCGCCACCGCACCGGACGACGTGGCGGCGATCCTGTTCACCAGCGGCTCCACCGGCGTGCCCAAGGGCGTGGTCTATCGCCACCGCCATTTCGTCGGCCAGGTGGAACTGCTGCGAAATGCCTTCGGCATGCAGCCCGGTGGCATCGACCTGCCGACCTTCCCGCCGTTCGCCCTGTTCGACCCGGCGCTGGGCCTGACGTCGGTGATCCCGGACATGGACCCGACCCGGCCGGGCAGCGCCGATCCGCGCAAGCTTCACGATGCCATTGCCCGCTTCGGCGTGACCCAGCTGTTCGGTTCGCCGGCATTGATGCGGGTGCTGGCCGAGCACGGCCAGCCGCTGCCAACGGTGACCCGCGCCACTTCGGCGGGTGCGCCGGTGCCGCCGGAGATCGTGTCCAAGATCCGTTCGCTGATGCCGGAGGACGGCCAGTTCTGGACGCCATACGGCGCCACCGAATGCCTGCCGGTAGCGGTGATTGAAGGCCGCGAACTGGTGGATACGCGTGAGGCTACCGAGGCTGGCGCGGGCACCTGTGTGGGGCGTGTGGTCGCGCCGAATGTCGTGCGCATCATTGCCATCACCGACGAACCCATCGCTGACTGGAACGGCGTGCGTGAGCTGCCGGCCGGGGAGGTGGGTGAGATCACGGTGGTTGGTCCGACAACCACCGACAGCTATTTCAACCGACCACAGGCAACGGCCGCGGCCAAGATCCGCGAAGTGCTGGCCGATGGCGGCGAGCGCATCGTGCACCGCATGGGCGATGTGGGTTGGTTCGATGCTGACGGGCGGCTGTGGTTCTGCGGGCGCAAGACGCATCGGGTCGAGACGGCGGCAGGACCGCTGTATACCGAGCAGGTGGAGCCGGTGTTCAACACCGTAGCTGGTGTGCGGCGCACGGCTTTGGTGGGTGTTGGTGCGCTGGGCCAGCAGGTGCCGGTGCTGTGTTACGAGCCGCTGCCGGATCAGCACTCCGGTGAGATCGAAAGGCAATTGAGGATCATGGCATTGCGTCATCCGGGTTTTGCCGGCATTGAATATTTCCTGCGCCAATCGAGCTTTCCCGTGGATATCCGCCACAACGCCAAGATCGGGCGTGAGAAATTGGCGGTGTGGGCGCAAGCGCAGTTGGGTTGAGCTGGAAGGCTTGAAGCACGAGCAAGAGCAAGAGCAAGAGCACCCCTCCCAACCCTCCCCTTCGCTGCGCGAAAGGGAGGGCTAAAGCTTTGCCCCCTCCCTTTGCTGTAGGCAAGGGGAGGGTTGGGGAGGGGTGGTCTTGCTCCCTCCCTTGCGCCGAAGGCGGAGGGGAGGGTTGGGGAGGGGTAAAGCGCAGTGTTCTTTGAGTCGATGGACAGCTTGAATCCAGTGATTCCCTGACAGGCTCCCATCGCCACCAATCGCAGGCTTTCCGTACCAAGAACGGAGAGCCGCAATGGACAAGCTGCGAAGGCGTGCCAGAGCCCTGCGCAACACCCCCACCGATGCAGAAGACCGCCTATGGCAGCAACTACGCCGACGCCAGTTGGCAGGCTTCCGCTTCCGCAGACAAAAACCCTTGGCCGGTTACATCGCCGACTTCGTCTGCCTTGAAGCGAAGCTGATCGTCGAACTGGACGGCGGGCAGCATCTTGAGCAGCTTGCCTATGACCAGCGGCGGACCGAGGTGCTGCAGGGATTGGGCTTCAGGGTGCTGCGTTACTGGAATGACGAGGTT
Source organism: Stenotrophomonas sp. STEN029 (assembly GCF_056760015.1). Taxonomy (NCBI): domain Bacteria; kingdom Pseudomonadati; phylum Pseudomonadota; class Gammaproteobacteria; order Lysobacterales; family Lysobacteraceae; genus Stenotrophomonas; species Stenotrophomonas sp. STEN029. The sequence continues at coordinate 23,177 of NZ_JBRREC010000061.1, forward strand.
CTGCAGCGGATGCCGGCTGTGTTGGAGGACATCCTGCGGGCCTTGTCGCACGGCGAAGAGCACCCCTCCCAACCCTCCCCTTCGCTACGCGAAAGGGAGGGCTAAAGCTTTGCCCCCTCCCTTTGCCGCAGGCAAGGGGAGGGTTGGGGAGGGGTAACGCTCTCCGCCAACATCCCAGCAAAGCACCCGAGCACCACTACTGCGATACTGACGGACAAATCTCAATGCTTCCGACGCGGCCAGTCGGCGCGGAAGCCCAGCAACAGAGCGATCAAACGAATGAAGATTCTGGTTACCGGTGGTGGTGGTTTTCTCGGTCAGGCCTTGTGCCGTGGCCTGGTCGAACGCGGCCATCAGGTGCTGAGCTTCAATCGCGGGCATTACCCGTCCCTGCAGGAGATTGGCGTTGGCCAGATCCGTGGCGACTTGGCCGATGCGAACGCTGTGCATCACGCCGCCGCCGGCGTCGGTGCCATCTTCCACAACGCTGCAAAGGCTGGAGCCTGGGGCAGCTACGACAGCTACTTCCAGGCCAATGTGGTCGGCACCCGCAATGTGCTTGCCGCCTGCAAGGCGCACGACATCCGCCGCTTGGTCTACACCTCAACACCTAGCGTCACCCATCGCGCCACCCATCCGGTCGAAGGCCTGGGTGCGGATGAAGTGCCTTACGGTGAGGACTTCCAGGCGCCGTATGCCGCCACCAAGACCATCGCCGAACAGGAGGTGCTGGCCGCCAATGGTGCCGATCTGGCAACCATCGCGCTGCGCCCGCGCCTGATCTGGGGCCCGGGCGACAACCAGCTGGTGCCGCGGCTGGCCGAACGCGCGCGCGCCGGCCGCCTGCGCTTTGTCGGTGATGGTAAGAACAAGGTCGATACCACCTTCATCGACAACGCCGCCCAGGCGCACTTCGATGCCTTCGATCATCTGGTGGTCGGTGCGGCCTGCGCCGGCAAGGCCTACTTCATTTCCAACGGCGAGCCGCTGCCGATGCGCGAGCTGCTCAATCGCCTGCTTGCAGCGGTGGGGGCGCCGGGCGTGGAGAAGTCGATTTCGTTCAAGACCGCTTACCGCATCGGCTCGATCTGCGAAAAGCTGTGGCCGCTGCTGCGCTTGTCGGGCGAGCCGCCGATGACGCGCTTCCTCGCCGAGCAACTGTGCACGCCGCATTGGTATTCGATGGAGCCGGCACGCCGCGATTTCGGCTACGAGCCCAAGGTCTCCATCGAGGAAGGCTTGCGCCGATTGGCCGCCGCATCCTGAATGGACAGCGCCGTCATCATCCGGCGCTAACGTTCCTGTCACCGTATCGCGACCGGCAATTGCCGAGTATGGACCCCTGATTCCAACCGAGGACCCAGCCCATGCTGCATTACGCCGTCGTTTTCTTCGTCATCGCCATCATTGCTGCCGTACTCGGCTTCAGTGGCATTGCCGGTGCGGCCAGCAATATCGCGTGGATCCTGTTCGTCGTCTTCCTGATCCTTGCGGTGGTGTCGATGTTCCGCAAGAAAGGCTGATCATTCCTGACGCCAGAAACAGAACGGCCCGCATCCTAGGCTAGGGTGCGGGCCGCGTCGTTTCAGTAGCTTCGATCAGGCCGAAGTGCTGATCGAGCTGCGCAGGTTCCTGTCCGCAGCGTGGCGCTCCAGCGCCAGCTCGATCAGGCGGGTGATCAGCGCGGTATAGCCCAGCCCGCTTGCGCCCCACAGTTTGGGATACATGCTGATCTTGGTGAAGCCGGGCAGGGTGTTCAGTTCGTTGATGACGACGTCGCCGGCCTCGGTGAGGAACACGTCCACACGCGCCATGCCGATGCAGTCCAGCGCCTGGTAGGCGCGCACGGCGATCTCGCGGATGCGCTGCTGCGCATCGGCCGCGATATCGGCCGGGATCACCGTCTCCGCGCCGCTGGCGCTGATGTACTTGGTGTCATAGGCGTAGAAATCGTCATGCACCACCACTTCGCCGCAGACGCTGGCTTCGGGCACGTCGTTGCCCAGCACTGCACACTCGATCTCGCGGCCGACAATCGCCGATTCCACCAGCACCTTGTGGTCGAACGACAGGGCCAATGCCATCGCGGTGGCGAACTCTTCGGCATTGCGCACCTTGCTCACGCCGACCGAGGAACCTTGGTTGGCCGGCTTGACGAACAGCGGCAGGCCGAGCTGCGCGACCAGCGCATCGTAGTCAGCGCGTGCAGCAGTGACATGGTTGAAACAGGCAAATGGCGCCACCGCCAGGCCGGCATCGCGCAGCAGGCGCTTGGCCATGTCCTTGTCCATCGCCGCGGCTGCGCCAAGCACGCCGGGGCCAGCGAAGGGCAGGTTCAAGGTGCGCAGCAGGCCCTGCAGGGTGCCGTCTTCGCCGAGGGTGCCGTGCACGATCGGGAATACCACGTCCAGCTGCGGCACCTCGCGGCCATCGGCAGCCAGCAGCTGGCCGCGCTCGGCGCCGGGCAGTACCGACAGCACCGGGCCGGAGGTATCCAGCGCGATGCGCTTGGGGTCATCGGCGTTGAGCAGGAAGCCGGCCGCGTCGCACAGGTGCCACAGGCCCTGCTTGTCCACGCCGATCAGGCTGACGTCGAAACGTTCCTTGTCCAGCGCATCGAAGATGTTCTTCGCCGACTGCAGCGAGACCTCGTGCTCGGCCGAACGACCGCCGAAGATGATGCCAACCCGGGTCTTGCCCATTGCCTGTGTGCTCCTGACGCTGTGTTTGGTGGTGTCTGCATAGCATGAACTCAAACGCCGCGATTCGGGAATAGGGAGTGGCGGCTGCTTTCAAGCTGGAACGGGCGGCTCGGGACGCGCGGTTCATTGAGCGCGGCGACCAGCTGGTGCGGCTTGCCGCCGAAAGCGCGGTTCCACACACAATGCGCCGCTACATGAACAAATCCTGTGCTGGCGAGGCATTCGCTCCCCGTCGCGATCCAGTCTCCAATCCCGCCCCTCCGGTAGAATGCCGGCATGCCTGCATCCCCCCTCAAAATGATCAAGCCGCTGGCCGGCCGTGCGCTGGAAGTGGCCTTGAACCGCGCGCTGGCGCTGGACCCGGATACCCGCACCGCACTGGCCTCGCTCGACGGCCAACGCATCGCCCTGACCCTGGAATCGCCGTCGCTGGCGATGCAGATCGGGGTCGCCGGCGAACGCCTGACCGTGGGCCCGGTCGATCCGGCGCTGGAGCCTGACCTGGCCGTGCGCAGCACGCTGGGAGGGATGCTTGCGCAGCTTCCATTCCTGGCCAATGCACGGCGCGGCAACAGCGCGCCTGCTGGGCGGGTCAAGGTCTCCGGCGACGCCGAGCTGGCGCGCCGCCTGCAGCAGCTGGCTACCCGTTTTGATCCGGATTGGCAGCAGCCTTTTGTCAAAGCCTTTGGCGAGATCCTCGGCGTGCAGATCGCGCAGACCCTGCGTGCAGCCCTGCTGCAGGCCAGGCGCAGCGCCAAGGATCTGGCCGAGACCGCCGCCGAATACGTTACCGAGGAGTCGCGTGATGTCGTTGCCCGTGCCGAGCTGGATGCCTTCCATGATGATGTGGACGTGATCCGCGATGACGTCGAACGCATGGCCGCGCGCATCGCGCGCCTGCGTCAGCGCGCCGGAGGTGCCGCATGAAGGCGACCCGTGCCATGTTCCGCGCCAGTCGCATCGGCCGGGTGATCCTGCGCTACCGGCTGGATGACCTGCTTGACGGCACCCCGGTCGAACGTTGGCTCGGCATCGCCAAGCCGTTCGTGCCGCGTGCCAGCGCCGATATCGCCTCGCAGTCGCGCGGCGCGCGCCTGCGCCTGGCGCTGCAGGAGCTGGGCCCGATCTTCGTCAAGTTCGGCCAGATCCTGTCCACCCGCCGCGACCTGGTGCCGCCGGACGTCGCCGCCGAGCTGACCCTGCTGCAGGACCGGGTCAAGCCCTTTGACGGCGAACGCGCGCTGCAGATCGTCGAGCAGGCGCTGGGTCTGCCGATTACCGAAGCCTTCGCCAGCTTCGACACCACGCCGCTGGCCTCGGCCTCGATCGCGCAGGTACACGCGGCAACTCTGGACGATGGCCGTCAGGTCGTGGTCAAGGTGCTGCGCCCGGATATCGAAAAGCAGATCGCCGGTGACATCGCCCTGCTCAAGTCGCTGGCTGCATTGGTCGAGCGCACTCATCCGCGTGCCGACAAGATTCGCCCGCGCGAGGTGGTGGCCGAGATTGAAACCACCCTGGCGGCAGAGTTGGACCTGCAGCGCGAGGGTGCCAACGCCAGCGTGCTGCGCCGCTTCTGGGAAAACTCGGACGATCTGTACGTCCCGGAAGTGATCTGGAGCCACACCGCCGAGCGCGCGCTGACCCTGGAGCGGGTCTGGGGCATTCCGTCCGACGACATCGTGGCGCTGGACAAGGCCGGCATCGACCGCAAGGCGCTGGCCGCCAAGGGCGTGCGCGTGTTCTACACGCAGGTGTTCCGCGACAACTTCTTCCATGCCGATGCACACGCCGGCAACATCTGGGTCGACATCGATCCGGCGCGCCGCGACAACCCGCGCTTCATCGCGCTGGACTTCGGCATCATGGGCCAGCTGTCGGAAGAGGATCAGTTCTACCTCGCCGAAAACTTCATGGCCATCTTCAACCGCGATTACCGCCGCATCGCCGAGCTGCACCTGCAGGCGCAGTGGATGCCGAACACGGTACGTATCGATGAGCTGGAAGCTGCGGTGCGCGCGGTCTGCGAACCGTACTTCACCCGCCCGCTGTCGCAGATCTCGCTGGCCGAAGTGCTGATGAAGCTGTTCCGCACCGCCCAGCGTTATCAGCTGACCCTGCAGCCGCAGCTGATCCTGCTGCAGAAGACGCTGTTGAACATCGAAGGCGTGGGCCGCCAGCTCGACCCCAACCTGGACATTTGGGAAGTGGCCAAACCGGTGCTGGAGCGCATCCTGCGCGAGCGTTACAGCCCGCGCCGCGCGCTGAAGGAACTGCGCAAGCGCCTGCCGGAAATCATGACCCAGGCCCCGGACATGCCCGCGCTGCTGCACAGCTGGCTGCGCCAGCAGGTGGAAGGCAAGCATGAGCTGGCGATGCGCTCGCAGGACATCGTCAACCTCGAAGGCACGTTGCAGCGCATGCAGCGGCGTGTGGTTACTGCCGTTGCCGGTGTCGGTTTGATGGTGGTGTCGGCGCTGCTGTATGGCCTGCAAGTGGGCGGCCCGCAGTTCGCCTCGGTGCCGCTGTGGTCGTGGGTGACAGGCGCGGTCGGTGCGATTGCCGTGGCTTCGGCGTGGTTGCGTCGATGAGTGATGTTGTCGATGAAGCAGTAGAGGCGCCGGTCGTTTTTGAACCGCTGCCGCTGTTGTATGAAGACCAGTGGTTGGCGGTGGTCAACAAGCCTGCGGGCTTGATGGTCCACGACAGCAAGCTGGCGCGCGGCGAGGATGATTTCCTTGCTGACCGCCTGCGCGAGCAGCTGGGCAAGCCGATTCTCCTCGTGCACCGGCTCGATCGCGCAACCAGTGGCTGCCTGCTGTTGGCCTTTGATCGCGAAAGCGCCAGCACCTTGGGCAAGACGCTGATGGGCGGCGAGGTGGAGAAGGATTACCTGGCGGTGTGTCGAGGCTGGCCGGCGGAGGATGCGTTCACCGTCGATCATGATCTGGACGGTGGCCCCGGCAAACCGGTCAAAAAACAGGCCATCACCCATTTCCAGAAGCTGCTGGAAGGCGAGTTGCCGATTCCGTCGACGGGCTTCCCGACCTCGCGTTACGCGCTGCTGCGTTGCCAGCCGCAGACTGGGCGTTTCCGGCAGATCCGGAGGCACCTCAAGCACATGTTCCACCACATGATCGGCGACACCAGCCACGGCGACGGGCGGCACAACCGTACCTTCCGCATGCAGGGCGTGCACCGCATGCTGCTGCACGCCGAGCGCCTGGCGTTCCCGCACCCGCAGGACGGCCGCCGCATCGAAGTGCGCGCACCACTGGACCGCGAGTTCCAGAAAGCGATGGACCTGTTCAACTGGAAGCTACCGGACTGAAGTAGTGCCGAGCCATGCTCGGCAGCAGCCTCACCTGTAGTGCCGAGCCATGCTCGGCAGGGGCTTTCCCAAAGATCCATCAGCTCCTGTAGGAGCGGCGTAAGCCGCGAAGCCCACAAACCATCAGATTGCAGAAATGCCGGTGATTCCAGCATTGCCAGCTTCGCGGCTGACGCCGCTCCTACAAAAACCAGAGCGCACCCCGCAGTTGTAGTGCCGAGCC
>NZ_JBRREC010000062.1:0-29404 GCF_056760015.1 Stenotrophomonas sp. STEN029
CGGCGCTGCACCGCCCCCCCGGTCCCGGCGCCCGCCCCCCCCCGGGGGCGGCTGGCGCGCCCGTCTTATCGGGGGCGCCCGCCGTGGGGCCCCCACTACAGAAAAAAGGCGCCTTCAAGGCGCCTTTTTCTTTTTGCATCACATCTGGATCAGGGCACGTCGACCGAGACGCTGAACACCAGGCCCGGCTTGTAGGTATCCGAACCGCGGCGCAGGTCGGACGCATCCGAACCAAAGGTGTCGTAATAACCCAGGGTTGCGGTTGCCGGGCCGAAGCCCTTGGACACCGACACCGAGCCATCGAAGTAATCCGAACGGCGCGGCCATTCGTTGCTATCGGCCTTGATCGTGGTGTAACCGGCCGATGCACCGACCGAGAAACCGTTGCCGATCTCGTAGCTGGCATCCAGGCCGGCATAGATCTGCTCGGCACCGCTGTTGCTGTAATCGTCGGCGTAGCCCAGCAGGCCGCTGACGACCACCGGGCCGGTCCAGGTCACCTTGGCCAGGTATTCGTTGTAATCGATGTCACCGTAGCCGCTGGAGGCGCTGGTGTAGGTGTAGCGGTTGACGCCCAGGTCCAGGTTCCAGCTGTCGGACAGGTCCTTGCTCCAGCCGATGTTGTAATCGACTTCGAAATTCGGGCCGCCGTCGCCGAAATCGACGTTGGAACCCCACACGGTGGCATACAGGCCGAACGGTGCGGTGTAGGTGGCGCCCGCCTGGAAAGCCGGCTCGTTGTCGGTCTGCGAGACACCACGGAACACGTAATCGGTGGTCACGCCGAAGCTGGCGCTGAACGGAGAGGAAGACTCCTCACTCTCCTGGGCGCTGACGGCAAACGGAACGGACAACAGGGCGGCGCAGGCCACGGCGACAAGACGCTTGTTGTGCATCATGCAGATCTCTCCAGGAAGTGGGGGCACCGGGATCGACCGCATCCCGATTCACAAATATTTAACCGCAATTATATTGCGATGCAACATCTATTTCACCCCAACCGCCCGGTGCTTCCCTATTCAGCCCGCATCCGCCGGAAATATCCCGTAACGGCGGGCCCCGAGCCGGATTGACTGGCCCGCCGCATAAGCCGGTGCATCGGCTGGCAACTCCACTTCCAGCTCGGTAGTTGCGCCAGCCAGGCGCGCGCGGAGACGCTGGCGTGGGCCACTGCGCTGCACCAGCCCGACCGTGGCCTGCCAATTGCCATCGGCTTCGACCACCAGATCTTCAGGCCTGACGAACACCTCCAGCGCCTCGCCTTCCGGCACCGAGGCCGAGCGTGGCCACTGTGCCCCGGCCACTTCCAGCGTCTGCCCCTGCGCGCGTGCCGGCAGCCGGTTGGCCTCACCGACGAAGCCATAGACGAAGGGCGACGCCGGCTGGTCATAGACCTCGCCCGGCGTGCCCACCTGCTCGATACGGCCACGGTTGAGGATGGCAACCCGATCGGCCAGCTCCAGCGCCTCTTCCTGATCGTGGGTGACGAAGACCGTGGTCAGCCCGGTGCGGTCGTGCAGCTCGCGCAGCCAACGGCGCAGGTCGCGGCGCACCTGCGCATCCAACGCGCCGAAGGGTTCATCCAGCAACAGCACGCGCGGTTCGATCGCCAGCGCGCGCGCCAACGCCACGCGCTGGCGTTGGCCACCGGACAGCTGCGCCGGGTAACGCGCGCCCAGTCCATCGAGTTGTACCAGCGCCAGCAGCTCATCGACCTTGGCGTCGATGCGCGCCTTCGGCCAACGTTCGGCGCCGCGCCGCACTTCCAGCCCGAAGGCGATATTGCGGCGCACGTCCAGATGCTTGAACAAGGCGTAGTGCTGGAACACGAAACCAGCGCGGCGGGCCTGCACGCTCAAACCCGTAGCGTCCTCACCATCGAACAGGATCTCGCCACGTTCGGGATGTTCCAGTCCGGCTAATGCGCGCAGCAAGGTGGTCTTGCCCGAACCCGATGGACCCAGCAGCGCCAGCAACTCGCCACTGCGGATATCCAGGCTCACCCCGTCCAGCGCGGGGAACGTGCCGTACTGCTTGCCCAGGTTGTGTATGCGGATGTTCATTGCGACCTCAATGACGGTGGGCGGCGGCCAGCGACTGACCGTGGCGCCACTCCAGGAAAGATTTAACCACCAGCGTCAGCAAGGCGGTGGCGGCCAGCAGCGAGGCACAGGCAAAGGCGGCGCTGTAGGCGTATTCGTTGTAGAGAATCTCCACGTGCAGCGGCAGCGTATTGGTGCGCCCGCGGATATGCCCGGACACCACCGACACCGCGCCGAACTCGCCCATTGCCCGCGCGCTGCACAACAGCACGCCATACAGCAGGCCCCAACGGATGTTCGGCAAGGTCACCTTCCAGAACATCTGCCAGGCATTGGCACCCAGCGTCAGCGCCGCCAGTTCTTCGTCGCTGCCCTGCTGCTCCATCAAGGGCATCAGCTCGCGGGCAATGAAGGGAAAGGTGACAAACACCGTGGCCAGCACGATGCCGGGTATCGCGAACACGATGCGTGGCAGCTGCAACAAGGTTTCGCCGAGCACCGGCAGGTGCAGGCGCAGTCCGTCCTCGATCATCGGCCAGAACCAACCATCGCGGCCGAACAGCAAGATGAAGACCAGACCGGCCACCACCGGTGATACCGAGAACGGCAGATCGATCAGCGTCACCAACCAGCGCTTGCCCGGGAAACTGTGCTTGCTCACCACCCAGGCCGCAGCGACGCCGAAGACCAGGTTCAAGGGCACGACGATCGCCGTGACCAGGAGCGTCAGGCGTATTGCCGACAAGGCATCCGGATCGCTGATCGCATTCCAGAACGCCAGCGCACCACCTCGCAACGCCTCGACGAACACCAGCACCAGCGGCAGCAGCAGGAACGACAGCAGAAACCCCAGCGCGCCCAGGATCAACAGCACCTGCACCCAGCGCGGCTCGCTGGTCACCTGCTGCGGCCTGGCCACACGCGCACTACGTTCGATTTCCACCGGCAACTCCGACACCAGCTCGTTCATCGTGCCCCCCTGCGCTGCAAGCGCGCCTGCAGCGTGTTGACCAGCAGCAGCAGCACGAACGACAGTAGCAGCATCGCCCCGGCAATCGCGGTGGCACCGGCGTAGTCGAACTCCTCCAGTCGAATGGTGATCAGCAGCGGCGCGATCTCGGTGACGCTGGGCATGTTGCCGGCGATGAAGATCACCGAGCCGTACTCACCCACGCCACGCGCAAAGGCCAGCGCAAAGCCGGTCAGCATTGCCGGCCACAGGCTCGGCAACACTACCCGCACGATGGTCTGGAAACGTGTGGCGCCGAGCGTTGCCGAGGCCTCCTCGAACTCGCGCTCGGCCTCGGCCAATACCGGCTGCACGATGCGCACCACGAATGGCAGGCCGACAAACACCAAGGCCACCACGATGCCGAGCGGCGTGTACGCCACCTTGACGCCCAACGACTCCAGCCACTGCCCGATCCAGCCCTGGCCGCCATACAGCGCGGTCAAGGCGATGCCGGCCACGGCGGTCGGCAAGGCAAACGGCAGATCGATCATCGCGTCGAACAAGCGCCGGCCGGGGAAGTTGTAGCGCACGAATACCCACGCCACCCACGTGCCCATCAGCGTGTTGAATGCAGCTGCGGCAAATGCGGTGCCGAAGCTCAGCCGCAATGCGGCCAGCACGCGCGGCTCGGTCCATATCTGCCAGATGCCGCCCGGGCCCAGCCCTGCTGCTTTCAGGAACACGCCGAGCAACGGGATCAGGACGATCAGCCCCAACCAGAACAAGGTGATGCCCATACCAAGACCAAAGCCGGGGAGTACCCGGCGTTGGCTTCGCACACGTGGCTGCAGTGTTTGTGCGGTTGCTGACACGGTCTACTTGCTCGCCTGGATCTGATCGAAGACACCGCCATCAGCGAAGTGCTCGGCCTGCGCCCTGCCCCACGAACCAAAGGCACTGCGGATGGTGACCAGCTGCACCTGCGGGAAGCGCGCCACGTCGGCCGGTGCTGCGTATTGCGGCGAACGCGGCCGGTAGTAGTGACGCGCGGCGATGCGCTGGCCCTCCGGCGAGTACAGGTATTGCAGATAGGCCTGGGCAACATCGCGGGTGCCATGGCGGTCAACGTTGCGATCCAGCAGTGCTACCGACGGTTCGGCCAGGATCGACAGCTTGGGCACCACGATCTCGAACTTGTCCGGGCCCAGCTCTTCCTGGGCAAGGAAGGCTTCGTTCTCCCAGGCCAGCAACACATCACCGATGCCGCGCTGGACAAAAGTAGTCGTGGCGCCACGTGCGCCGGTATCCAGCACCGGCACATTGCGGAACAGCGCGCGCATGTAGTTCAGGACCTTGTCGCGGTCCCCCTTGAAGATGTGATCGCCGTACGCCCACGCTGCCAGATAGTTCCAGCGTGCGCCGCCGGAGGTCTTCGGGTTGGGTGTCACCACCGATACACCGCTGCGCAGCAGGTCCGGCCAATCGCGGATGCCCTTGGGATTGCCCTTGCGTACCAGGAAGACAATCGTCGAGGTGTACGGCGCGCTGTTTTCCGGCAGGCGGGTCTCCCAGTTTGCCGGCAGCAACTTGGCCTTGTCGGCAATGGCGTCCACGTCATAGGCCAGGGCCAGGGTGACCACGTCGGCCTCGATGCCGTCGATCACCGTACGCGCCTGCTTGCCGGAGCCGCCGTGCGAGGTCTCGATGGTGACGTTGTCGCCCTTGGTTTCCTTCCAGTGCTTGGCGAAGGCGGCATTGAAATCGCGGTACAGCTCGCGGGTCGGGTCATAGGAAACATTGAGCAATTGCACATCGCGTGCGAACGCGGCGCCGGCACTCAAGGTCAGGGCGAATGCCAGTGCCGCTGTGGCAAGGCGGGATACATGGGAATGCGTCATCAGGGCTCTCCGTCAGAAGGAAACTTGCAGGCGCGAGAAAACAGCTTTTTCATCAGGCAACTTCGCGCCAGCGGAAGCCGCATCAAAACTGCTGTGCAGATAGTTGGTCGCCAGCTTGAGGTTGGCGGTCAGGTACCAGTTGGCACCGACCGTCCACGAGCGGACCTGTGAAGCCGACACCGTCGGATCGGCATAGAACGGGAAGGCGGCATCGTCGATCTGCAGTTCGCCGTAGCGCGCGGTCAATTCCACCGCGCCATGCCCACCGTTAGCCCCAAACGGGCGCGAAGGCGTCACCCCCCGATAGCTCGCATCCTCACCGGTCAGCACATAGCTGGCGGTGGCCTGCCAGGCGCGGTTGTCCAAGCGCTTGCGGATGCCATTGCGTGCAACCTCCTGTTCCGAAGCGATGTACTCGGCCTGCAGGCCCAGTCCATTGCGGTAGAACCAACCCTGCGGCGACCAGCGGCGGTGCTCGCCATCGGCAACCACGGCACTGCGGTAAGCAAAGAACGTGGCCTGGCCAGGCGTGCGGTAACGCGGCAGGAAGTTGTTGCCGCTGCCATGCTTTTCGCCCGTGCTTGCGCCCAGGCCGAAGCCCAGACCTGCCCATGCGCTGTCACTGCCTTTGAGCGGCTCGAAGAACACGCGTCCTGCATATTCGAAGTCGTCATCCGGATTGCTGGTGACCGCATCGCGACCATCGACGGTGCCGTTGAACACACCCAGCGCATAGCTGAACTTGCCCTTGGCCACTTCGCCCTGCAGCTGCACGCCGAGGTCGCGGTTCGGCGCCAGTTCGCTGGCCAGCGCGCGCTCCACATCGACCAGTGCCGAGGATGACTGCAGGCGTTCCAGACCGACCGGCGAGGTGAACTTGCCGACCCGCAGCGTGTACGCAGGATCGAAACGCAGATCGGCATAGGCATCGACGATGCTGGCGCTGTCACCGGCAAACTCCGGGGTGAAACGGTACGCCACCAGCTTGCCCAACGAGCCTTCCAGGGTGGGCCGGGCGGTGCGCAGCAGGAAGGTGTCGTTCTGGTTCGCATCGCCGCCCAGGAACACGCGGGCATCGCCTTGCAGCAGGCCGCGTAGTTTCAACTCGTAGTTGCCGTCGCCGGATTTGAACGAAGCGCCCTTCTGGTCGATGGCGATCTTCGGTGCGCTCTTGGCGGCGGCAACGCGTTCTTCTTCCGCCAGCTCAAGGCGGCGTTCAAGGATGCGCAGGCGCTGGTCCAGATCGGCCAGGCCTACGCCTTCGCCTGCCCCATCACTGACGCCAGCCAGCCGCTCCAGACGCTGCAGGCGCTCCTGCAACTGCTCGACGGTGAGTTGCTGCGCCTGCGCCGATGACCCCGCCCCACACGCCGCCAGGGCTAGGCTGAGGGACAACAGCTTCCTGGTCGGCAGGGTGAATGGGGGGCGTATGGCGGTCATCGGCAGCTCCTGGTGGGTGGGTGTGCCGACGATGCTGCGGGTGCACACCCGTTACCGAGAAATGACTTAGGCCGCCGCGCTTATAGCCTTTGCGCATGACGACAACGCCGGGACACGGGGAAGGCTAAAATTGGCGTTCCACTTGACCGCAAGACCCCGCCATGACCGAAACCGCGAACATCTCCCCGCTGACCCGGCACTACGCCGAGGAACTGGACGCCATCCGCGCGCAGGGGCTGTTCAAGTCCGAACGCATCATCACCAGCCCGCAGTCGGCCGAGATCACCCTCGACGACGGCCGCACGGTGCTGAATTTCTGCGCCAACAACTACCTGGGCCTGGCCGACCACCCGGAGCTGATCCAGGCCGCCAAGGACGCGCTGGACACGCATGGCTTCGGCATGGCCTCGGTGCGCTTCATCTGCGGCACGCAGGACCTGCACAAGCAGCTGGAAAAGCAGATTGCCGGGTTCTTCGGCAAGGACGACACCATCCTCTACGCCGCCTGCTTCGACGCCAATGGCGGCCTGTTCGAGCCGCTGCTGGGCGAGAACGACGCGATCATTTCCGACGCACTGAACCACGCCTCCATCATCGATGGCGTGCGCCTGTGCAAGGCCAAGCGTTTCCGCTACGCCAACTGCGACATGGCCGATCTGGAAGCGCAGTTGCAGGCCGCCGATGCCGCCGGCTGCAAGACCAAGCTGATCACCACCGACGGCGTGTTCTCGATGGACGGCTTCATCGCCCCGCTCGATGAAATCACCGCGCTGGCGAAGAAGTACGGCGCGCTGGTGCATATCGACGAATGCCACGCCACCGGCTTCCTCGGTGCCACCGGCCGCGGCTCGGCCGAAGTAAAGGGCGTACTGGAGAAGATCGACATCATCACCGGCACCCTCGGCAAGGCCATGGGTGGTGCGCTGGGCGGCTTCACCTGCGCCAGCGCCGAGGTCATTGAACTGCTGCGCCAGCGTTCGCGTCCCTACCTGTTCTCCAACTCGTTGCCGCCGCACGTGGTTGCCGCTGGCATCAAGGCGTTCGAGATGCTGGCCGCCGCCGATGACCTGCGTGAAACGCTGCGCGAGAACACCGCCTACTTCCGCGAGAAGATGACCGCCGCTGGTTTCGACGTGAAGCCCGGCGTGCACCCGATCAGCCCGGTGATGCTGTACGACGCACCGCTGGCGCAGAAATTCGCCCAGCGCCTGCTGGAAGAAGGCATCTATGCGATCGGCTTCTTCTTCCCGGTGGTGCCGAAGGGTCAGGCCCGCATCCGCACCCAGATCAGCGCCGCGCACAGCCGCGCACACCTGGACCGCGCGATCGATGCCTTCACCCGGATTGGCCTGGAGCTGGGCGTGATCAAGGGCTGAGTGCTGTTGCCCTTGGCTTGAAAACAAAACAGGCGCCGAAAGGCGCCTGTTTTGTTCTGCCCTGTAGTGCCGAGCCATGCTCGGCAGAAGCCTTACCGGTAAAGCCCCTTGCCGAGCATGGCTTGGCACTACCGTCAGTTCTGCTTGGCAGGCGCGGCAGGTGCCGGCACGGCGGCGCCCTTGGCGACGCGGATGCCATTGGCCTTCATCCAGGCATCGAACTGATCGGCGCTCATCTTCTGCTCGCCCTGCTGCATCATGAAACGGTAGTTGCCCAGCGAATCCTTCTCGGCCAGCGGTGCTTCCACCCGCACTTCGATCGGCTTGTCGTCGTTCTTCGCGGTCTTCTTGGCCGACGAAGCGCAACCGCCCAACACCGCAACCGAAGCCGCCACGAGAACGATGCCAGAGACGCGGGAAAGAGCTTGCATGGCAATAACCTCAAGTAATTAGAGTCGCAGTCTAATCCACCATCTCACCAAGTGCAGCTATTTATCTGAATTTATTGAACTTAGTCACTCACACTGACATGTGCGGTTTTGCTGGCAGCCTGCAGCGCATTCAGCTCTGCCTGGCTCAACTCCCGCCATTGGCCCTTGCCCAGCTCGCCCAGCTGCACGGGCCCTATCGCCACCCGCATCAAGCGCAGTACTTCCAGCCCCAACGCCTTGAGCAGGCGCCGGATGTGGCGATTGCGGCCTTCATCCAGCACCACCTCCAACCACGCGGTGCGTTCGCCATGCCGCAGCAGCTGTACCGAATGCGCCGCCAGGCGTTCGCCCTCGTCGTCGATACCCGCCTGCATGCGCTCGAGCACGGCCGCATCGGGCACAGCATCCACCTGTACCCGGTAGGTTTTCAATGGGCCGGTACTGGGCTCGGTAAGACGCGCCGCCCACTCCGGATCATTGCTGAAGAACAGCAGGCCTTCACTGGCCTTGTCCAGGCGCCCTACCGGTGCCATCCACGGCAGGCTGGCGCCTTCAAAGCACTGATAAACAGTGTCGCGGCCCTGCTCGTCCTGCACCGTGGTGACCAGGCCACGCGGCTTGTTCAAGGCCAGGTAGAGGCGTCGCGGTGCTGCCAGCGGCAAGCCATCCAGCAACACCTGCTGGCGACCAGCAATCACCGGGAACTCGGGGTCACGCACCACCTTGCCATCCACACTGACGCGACCATCAAGCACCCGTCGCGCAGCTTCGGTGCGCGAACACACGCCGGCCTTGGACAGCACCCGCGCCAGACCATGCCGAACCCCGGCAGGGGCGGCCTTGCCAGCGCGGGCTGCATTGCTGGGCGCACGCGAAAGCAAACGCCCGCCGGGCGTTGCGCGGCGGGCGTGCGGAGGATACGGCGGCTTGGACGGCGACATCAGGACTGCGAGCGGCTGTTGCCGCCTTACTTGACCTCGGCGGCAGGCTGCGCCGCAGCCGGTGCTGCAGCCGGATCGGTCGCGGCCGGACGTGCCTTGACCACGCGCACACCGCGCGCCTTCATCCAGGCATCGAATTCTTCGGCGGTCATGCGCTTGCCGTTCTGGCTCATGTCAAAACGCCACGGCGTGTTGTCGAACTCGGTCTGCGGCTTGTAGGCAGCCGGATCGTTGGCGTTGATTGCCGGACGCGCCGGAATGGCGTTGGCGACGTTGTTGCAGCTCTCGACCCGCAGGCGCATCAACACGCGGTCCAGCGACTGCTCATCACCACCGGCCGAGCTCAATACACCCGACGGCATACCCAGCTGGCCCGGACGCACATACAGCTCCGACGCCACAGGTGCGATCAACGAGGTGGCCAGCGGCGCCGGCGTCACGGAACTGGCCGAGCAATCCACGGCTGCATGGGCGGCAGGCACAAATGCCAGGGCGACAAGACCAGCCAGAGCGATACGCAGCATTGAATTTCCATTCGGCAAGTTAACGCGGCGAGTGTAGGCAGCGTCCGCAGCGCTTTCAACCGTTATGTGCGCGCAAACCACGATTACCCGCCGACGTCACACAAATTGTGCTCCGGGAAAGTCGCCGGTGCAGAAACAAACAAGGCCCGGCAGATGCCGGGCCTTGTTCTCAAACTGTGGTACTGAAACCGAAGCGTCCGATTAGTTCTGGACGTTCAGCTCGGTACGACGGTTCTTTGCGCGACCTTCCGGGTTGTCCGAACCATCAGCATTGGTGTTCGGAGCAATCGGACGGCTCTCGCCGTAGCCGATCGGGCCCTGCAGACGAGCAGCCGACACACCGTTGGTGGTCAGGTAGTCGTACACAGCCTTGGCGCGACGCTCGGACAGCTTCTGGTTGTAAGCGTCGGTACCCTTCGAGTCGGTGTGACCGGCAACTTCAACGCGCAGATCCGGGTAACGCTTCAGGATCTCGGTGGCTTCGCTCAGGATCGACACGGCGTCCGGACGCAGGGTGGCCTTGTCGAAATCGAAGTTGACACCCTTCAGGTCGATCGAGACCGGCACCGGGCAACCGTCCGGACCGATGGTCTGGCCAGGCTGCGAGTTCGGGCACTTGTCGTCGCAGTTGTTGACGCCGTCACCGTCGTCATCCAGGTCTGCGCAGCTCGGAGCAACCGGAGCCGGTGCCGGAGCAACAGCAGCGACCGGAGCCGGGCCCAGCGGGATCACGACGCCGACCGAAGCCAGCACGTCGCCGAACCAATCCTGATCCTTGCCAGCGGCGGCCGGAGCGTAGCTCTGGTCGTCGAAGTCAGCGCGGTAAGCCAGTTCAGCACGCACAGCGACGCGCTTTTCGAAGGTGGTCTGCAGACCAACGCCGACCTTGGCGGCCAGGTTGCCGTCCTTGCGATCCTTCAGCTCAGCACCGGCCAGGTACTCTTCCTCAGCCTTCTGGTAGCCCAGACCTGCCAGCAGGTACGGGTTCCAGCCACGGCCTTCCTGGATGAAGTGGCGACGCAGGTCCAGCGAAACGCCGTACTGCGACCAGTTCTGATCCTGGTTGTTGTCGAAGTTCGGGTTCTGATAGTTCAGCTCACCGTCCAGCGACCAGTTCGGGCTGATGAACTTGCCCAGACCCAGCGTGGCAAACGGGGCGTCGTTGGTGCCACGATCGCCGTCCTGGAAGTTGAAGCCGGCCGAACCGGTCAGGTACCAGCGGTCGTCAAATTCCTGAGCCGAAGCGGCCTGGGCAAAAGCCAGACCACCGAGCAGCGCGGCAGTAAGGATCTTCTTGTTCATGAAATACAGCTCCTTGTTTCGGGGGTATGAAACCGGTAGAGGCATGGTCCAGCACAGCGATATTCTTCGTCGCGTTCAGAGACGGCCGTTTCCTCACGCCATCGCGGTGCACATTATGCGCTTGGCCGTGAAGGCGATGTTAACAGGCTCGTAACAAATGCAGCGACCACCAGACCCCTACGTGTCCGGCTTGGCGCAACGTATACAGCTTGGTCAACGGACGCAAGAGTCAGCTATCGCAAGGCTTCCGGGGGAAATGCTGCGGCGCAGCTGATTTCATGTGACAAACCCTTTATTAACAGGGCTTGCGCCGCCGGTTACCGCCAGCTGAATCGTTTGCTCGGTATGATGATTTTGCTCCCCCGCTACGGAACTTTTCCGCATGAAAGCAATCGGCCTGACCCGCTATCTCCCCATCAATGAACCGGATGCGCTGCTGGATCTGACTTTACCGGTCCCGGCGGACCCGCAAGGCCAGGACCTCCTTGTTCAGGTTCAAGCTGTTTCGGTTAATCCGGTGGACACCAAACTGCGCGGCGCCAAGCCGGGCGAGGAAAACCCACCACGGGTGCTCGGCTTTGATGCCGCAGGCACGGTGGTCGCGGTAGGCCCCGAGGTCACCGCGTTCGAAATCGGCGATGAGGTCTACTACGCCGGCGACGTCACCCGCCCGGGCTGCAACGCACAGCTGCAGTTGGTGGACGAGCGCCTGGTGGGGCGCAAGCCGACCACGCTGGATTTCGCCGAAGCCGCGGCATTGCCACTGACCACCCTTACTGCCTGGGAACTGTTGTTCCAGCGCATGCCCTTCCAACTGGACGGGCGTCGCAATACCGGCAAGACCTTGTTGGTGATCGGCGGCGCCGGCGGCGTTGGTTCGATGGCAATCCAGCTTGGTCGCCACGCCGGCTTCACCGTGGTGGCCACCGCTTCGCGCCCGCAAAGCGTGCAATGGTGCGAGCAGATGGGCGCAGCGCACGTCATTGACCACCGCCAGCCGTTGGCACCACAGCTGCAGGCGCTGGGCATCAACAGCGTCGAGGCGGCACTCAATCTGGCCAACACCGACCTGTACTGGCAACAGCTGGGTGAACTGCTGGCGCCACAAGGCCATGTCGGGTTGATCGTCGAGCCTGCCGGTGAGCTGCGCATCGGCGATCCCTATAAAGCGAAATGCATCGGCATCCACTGGGAGTTCATGTTTGCCCGCGCCCGCTTCCGCACCGCCGACATGATCGAGCAACACCGCATCCTGACCCGCGCGGCCAGCCTGATCGATGCAGGCGAACTGCGCACCACGCTCAGTGAGCGGCTGGGCACCATCAACGCCGAGCACCTGCGCCAGGCGCATCGCCAGCTGGAGGCCGGCAGCACCATCGGCAAGCTGGCGCTGGAAGGCTGGGACTGAGCCGCACGCCACAGCACGTTGCGCCACCCACTGGTGGCGCAACACCTCCACCCATACGCCTGCGCTGCAGGCAGCACGTTGATCTCCCGACAATGCCTTCCCTGATGCTTGTGTCGCGCCTGCTGCAGTTGCTGCTGGGCCTGTTCCTGTTTGGTATTGCCTCTTCCTTGATGATACGTGCCGGTATCGGCATCGCCCCCTGGGATGTACTGAGCCAAGGGATCTCACTGCGCAGTGGATTGGGCTTCGGCCTGGTCACCAACCTGGTTGGTGCCTGCGTGCTGCTGATGTGGCTGCCGCTGCGGCAGAGACCCGGGCTGGGCACGGTGCTCAATGTGCTGTTGATCGGCCCCAGCGCCCAGCTGGGCCTGGATCTGCTGCCGGCCGCGCAGGGCCTGCTGTGGCAACTGCTGCTGTTCGCCGCCGGTCTGGTCCTGCTGGCGGTGGCCACCGGGCTCTATATAGGTGCGCGCTTCGGGCCCGGCCCGCGCGATGGCTTGATGACCGGCCTGCATGCGCGTACCGGCTGGGCGATCTGGAAAGTACGCACCCTGATTGAAGCCAGCGCGCTGGCGATAGGGTGGTGGTTGGGTGGCAATGTCGGTTGGGGCACGCTGGCGTTCGCCCTGCTGATCGGGCCGCTCTGCGGCATCACCCTGCCCTTGTTTGACCGCCAACAACGGCCAGCAGCCTCACCGGCTGCTTGATCATGGCTGCAGCGCGGTCAGCGACGACTGCGCACTACCTGCTGGCGGATATGCCAGTCGCGCAACGCCACCCACGCCGCAGCCTGCCTTGTCCGCGCCGCGCTGACCGCATCCGGCGCTTCGCCCTGCACCTGCACATGACGGGAATCGAGCCAGCGATGCAGGCGCGGCTTTTCCAGGGGGAGCAACAAACCGGTCGGGGTGTACATCCGGTTGAACTGTGCCAAGGCCTCCCCGCCATTGGGCGCGGGCTGCCAGAGATTGCGGCCGGTGGCGAAGTAGCGCTGGCCCGGCAACGCCAGTTCCACCAGGGTCGGCAGGAGATCCCCATGGCCGGCAAAAGCGCTGGTATCGGGCGCGCTGTCGGCCGGCGCGAATGCCGGCGGAACCCGCAACCAGGCGAATACGCGATCCACGTCCACCTGCTCGGCAGGCAGGTCGTAGCGGTAATGCGAGCGCAGGTTGTGGTCGCCAGCCATCGCCACCAGGGTTCGCTCGCCCAACGGCTGCTCGCGCAGCTGCTGCAGGAAACCGCCCAGCTCATCGGCCTGGTATTGATAGGTAGCCAAAATCCGCCGCAGCTCGCCGCTATCAGCCAGCGCGCGAGGACCCAAGGCGGCCGGATCCAGCGGGTACTGCCGACGTGGCGTATCCAACAGATGCGGTGGGTGGTTGCTGGTGGTCAGCAACACCATGAACACCCGCTCACCACGGGCATCGGCCTCGCTCAACACGGTCTGCGCGAAGCGGAACAGCCAGCTGTCATACAAACCCCATTCGGTCCCGGTGGCCTGGGCGAAACGCTGTTTGATATCGCGCGCGTCATACACCCGATCAAACCCTTGATTCGGAAGCGCGGTGCCAATCTCGCGCCAATCGCTGCCGCCGCCATAAATGAACACGGTGCGATAGCCCGCGCGCTGGAATGGCAGCGCAGCAGACGTATCAAACGCCAGCCGCGCATTCCGGCCCAAGGTCAGCGGCGTGATCGGCGTTCCAAGGATCAGGTTCTCCAGTGTCGGGTGGGTGCCGTTCTGGGAGGCGATGAAGTTGTCGAAGCGGTGCCCGGTAGGCAATTCGGCGCGCAGGCGACCGAGCATGTCGTTGTGCGGGCCATCGGTATAGAGCAGGTCCTGGCCGAAGGACTCCAGCAGACCCAGCACCACATGTGGTGACTGCGCCAGGCTGCGTGGCTGGCCGGGGGCGACCGGGAACAGCGCCTCCTGCAGCACCTGCGGATCCGCAGAAGGCAGACCGGCGAGTTTGGCGGCCTCTTCGATATCCGCAAAACCAAGCCCCTGCACCCCTACCAGCGGATCGTCGCTGATGTCGGTCTCCTTGGCGCGCGTGCGGGCTGCGCGGTAAAGCGCCAGTGGCGCGTTCAGTACCATGGCATTGACGAAGGGATCGGCCGACACGGTCACATCACGCCTAATCAGCGGGAAGCTGCCAACACTTCCGCGCGCCAGCAGTACCAGCAGCACGCATTGCAGTACCAGCAACAGCGTGCGCGACCATGCGGCCGAGCCGCGCGGCCAGCGCAGGGCCAGCCAGTCACCGGTGCGCGGAATGCTCCAATGCAACACGCCCCCTGCCAGCAACAGGCCCACAACGCCCCGGACTACCGGATAGTCATCCCAGACGGTCTCCAGGATCGCCCCGGTGTCGTCCTCGAACATGCCAAATACGATGGGATCGAAGCGCGTCTTATAGAACGCGTAATAGAAGTGCTCGCACAGCGACAGCAGCGCGAACGCCAGCAACAGTGCCAGCAACAGATGCTGAGCCAGCCGTACCGCCGTCTCTCGCCGTCCCGCCAGCCACACCGGGAGCGTCAGCAAGCCGACCAGGCCAGCGGATATCGCACCGGCCACCAGGTCATAGCGCATCCCCTGCAGCATCGCCGGCCACAGCAGCGCGAGGCTGCGCTCACTGCCGGCGTAATCCCACCACATGAACAGGCGAGCCAGGCCACCAAGCAGCACCATGCCCGCGAGCAGCATCCAGAGCTGGGGAAACAGGCGGGTGCCGCGTTTTGCGGGAACAACACTTGAAGGCATTACAGGCATGGAACGTCCACGACAGTCAGTCCGTTGCTGGGCGGGGCGGCGCATTGTAATGAGGCTGTAACCCTTTTGGGATAGATCGACCCCGATCAGCCGGATCAAGGATTGAGGCCAGACCGATTGCCAGTCAGAATGGGCTATTCCATACGCAAGCGTATCCAGCATGACGCCAGCCAACGACACCGCCTATCCGCATCTGTTCGCCCCGCTGGAGCTGGGCTTCACCCAGCTGCGCAATCGCATCCTGATGGGCTCGATGCATACCGGGCTGGAGGATCACGCCCGCGACTTCCCGAAGCTGGCCGCCTACTTTGGCGAGCGCGCGGCCGGCGGCGCGGCGCTGCTGGTCACCGGTGGCTTCGCGCCCAACGTGGTTGGCTGGCTGACGCCGTTCGGCAGCAAGCTGTCCTGGCCCTGGGAAGTCAGCCGCCATCGCCAGGTAACCGCGGCAGTCCACGGCCACGGTGCCAAGATCTGCCTGCAGCTGCTGCATGCCGGCCGCTACGGTTATCACCCCTTGCAGGTGGCTCCGTCCAAGCGCAAGGCGCCGATCAACCCGTTCACCCCGCGCGCGCTGTCGGCCGGCGGCGTTGAGCGGCATATCGCCGACTACGCCCGCGCCGCCAAATACGCACGCGATGCCGGTTATGACGGCGTTGAGGTGATGGGCTCGGAAGGCTACCTGATCAACGAGTTCATCGCCCCGCGCACCAATGGCCGCAACGACGCCTGGGGCGGCGACCCGGCAAGGCGCATGCGCTTTGCGGTGGAGATCGTGCGCCGCATCCGCGAGGCCTGTGGCCCGGACTTCATCATCATCTACCGGCTGTCACTGGTGGACCTGGTCGAGGACGGCAGCAACTGGCAGGAGATCGTGCAGCAGGCCAAGGCCATCGAAGCGGCCGGTGCGACCCTGCTCAACTCCGGCATCGGCTGGCACGAGGCGCGCATTCCGACCATTGCTACCTCGGTCCCGCGCGCGGCGTTTGCGGGTGTCACCGCCAAGCTCAAGCCGCATGTCGGCATTCCACTGATCGCCACCAACCGCATCAACATGCCGGACGTGGCCGAAGGCATCCTCGCCAGCGGTGGTGCCGACATGGTGTCGCTGGCGCGGCCGCTGTTGGCTGACCCGCAATGGCCGGCCAAGGCCAAGGTCGGCAAGCCCGAGGCCATCAATACCTGCATCGCCTGCAACCAGGCCTGCCTGGACCATGTGTTCCAGCAGAAGCGCGCCAGCTGCCTGGTCAACCCGCGTGCAGCGCACGAAACCGAGCTGGTCTACCTGCCGACCAGCGCACCCAAGCGCGTTGCCGTGGTCGGCGCCGGTCCGGCCGGCCTGGCCTGCGCCACCGTCGCCGCCAGCCGCGGGCACAAGGTGACCCTGTTTGATGCAGCCGACGAGATCGGCGGCCAGTTCAACGTGGCCAAGCGCATCCCCGGCAAGGAGGAGTTCCACGAGACCCTGCGCTACTTCCGCCATCAGCTGGCCGAAACCGGGGTCGATGTGCGCTTGAACACCCGCGCCGATGCCGAGGCACTCAGTGACTTTGACGAAGTGGTGGTCGCCACCGGCATCAGCCCGCGCAAGGTCGACTTCCCGGGTGCCGACCATCCAATGGTGGTCAGCTATCTGGATGTGCTGCTGGGCCGGGTCAAGGCCGCCGACAAGGTGGCCATCATCGGCGCCGGTGGCATCGGTTTCGACGTCGGTGAGTTCCTCGTGCATGAAGGCCCGTCACCGGCCTTGGACCCGGCCCGCTGGATGGCCGAATGGGGTGTGGATACCCGTTTCGAGAGCCGTGGCGCGCTGGCCAGGCCGCAACCGGAAGCGCCAGCCCGCAAGGCCTGGCTGCTGCAGCGCAGCCCCGGCAAGCCCGGTGCCAAGCTCGGCAAGACCACCGGCTGGATCCACCGCGCCACGCTCAAGGCCAAGGGCGTGAAGATGCTCGGCGGCGTCGAGTACCTGGGTGTGGACGACAGCGGCCTGCGCATCCGCGTGGACGGGCAGGAACAGTTGCTCGACGTCGGCACCGTGGTGATCTGCGCCGGTCAGGAACCACGCCGCGAGCTGGCTGACGCCCTGCAGGCCACCGGCCGCAGCGTCCATGTCATCGGCGGCGCGGATGTCGCTGCAGAACTCGACGCCAAGCGGGCAATCGATCAGGGCAGTCGTCTCGCCGCGGCACTTTGAGACAACCCCCGTCCGATTTAGGACAGCACCGTCGTAGCCCGGTTAAGCGCAGGCGCACCCGGGACGATTCGCTCAACGCCCTCATCGATATCAACGCACCCGATCACGGAAGCGCGGCGCTTCCCCCGGCGACGCGTTCGATGCAGCAAGCCGCCTAAAGTGCGATGCAAATCTCACTTATTTCGGCGTTGAGCAGCGGACCGACGTGACCCTGAATCACCCCGCCGCTGTGCCCGCAAAAACCTGAATGCGCGTACCCGAGGCAAAAACAACCCCTGCAACAAACCTGAATGTCAACAAACACCGTTCAGGATGAGTTTTGGATTGCCCCCCTACCTTGCGCCAACTTCCGCTCACCCACCAGTTCCGGTGAGCAGGCGCAGCCCTCCCCAATCTGATTGAGGGCTGCCCACGGGGCGGCCCCGATGCCACGGCCGCCTCCCCATAACGCCAAGTCGTTGCTGTCCGGTTCCCGATTGGGGGCAGGCAGGCTGCGGCCCATACGGAGCAAGGAGATTTATGAAACTGGCTTGGATTCTTTGGTTGTCGCAGATGTTGCCGCAGCCAGCAGCCGATTCGTTGTGCTTGAGCACCACCGTCTATCTGGAAGCCCGCGACCAGACCCTCCGCGGCCAGCAGGCCGTGGCCGAAGTCGCCCTGCGGCGGCTGGACAGTGGTCTGTGGGGTGACTCGATGTGCCAGGTGGTGACCGCGCGCAAGCAGTTCGCCCCGACCCTGGTCGCCCCCGGCACCCAGCTGCGCAACAACGATGCCTGGGCTGAAGCCGTGGACGTGGCCTTTGCCGCCGAGCGCAACTGGGCCCTGCCCAATGGCCAGCGCAAGGAGATCGTGCCCGGCGCCAGCCACTTCGCCGCCCACGCCATCGCCAGCCCGAGCTGGCGCAATGCCTACCAGGTGGCCACCATCGGCGGGCATACCTTCTACAAGGTGCAGTCACTGAAGCCGCGCGCTTCCTGAGCCAGCTGAACGCGTAACGCACTGTCTGTGCCAATCATGGACACACTGCGTTACGCGCTTGTGGCGATAATGCCCGGGTCTTTCAACTCCCGAGGTAGCCTTGATGAAGCTCTATACCAAGCCCGGCGCCTGTTCGCTGGCCGACCATATCGCACTGCTCTGGTCGGGCCTGCCGTTCGAGCTGCAGATCGTGGATTACGCCACGATGAAGTCGCCCGAGTACCTGAAGATGAACCCGGCCGGCGCCGTGCCGATGCTGGAAGACGGCGGCTGGATCCTGACCCAGAACGCGGCCATCCTGCACTACATCTGTGACAAGGCCCCGGCTGCCGGCCTGGAAGGCGGCAGCGACCCGCGTACGCGCGCCGAGGTCAACCGCTGGCTGTCCTTCGTCAACGCCGACCTGCACCCGACCTACTACCCGATCTTCGGCTCGACCAAGTACCTGGAAGACGAGGCGGTCATCGCCCGTACCCAGGAAAACTCGCGCCAGAAGCTGACGGCCCTGTACCAGCGCATCAATGATCGCCTGGCCGAGGTCGACTGGCTGGGCGGCACCCCACGCGCCTCGATCGCCGATGCCTACACCTACGTGACCCTGCGCTGGGCACGTGGCCTGAAGCTCGACCTGACCGGCATGGACGCACTGGACCGCTTCGAGCAGCGCATGCTGGCCGATCCGGCCGTGCAGGCCGCGCTCAAGGCTGAAGGCCTGAGCTGGTCCAAGGCATAAGCGCTGAACATACACGGGCCGCCGGTTGCATGACCGGCGGCCCATTGCGTTTGTGGCTTCCCTCGCTGCTATCGCGCCGACAAGCTCATCACCAGCCGCGGCCGTTCGCGGTACAGCGCCGGATACTGCTGCTTCAACGCGGCGACCTTGGGCAGATCATTGATGCGGATGTAGGCCGCCTCCGGATGCAGGGTCAGGTAATTCTGGTGATAACCCTCGGCCGCATGAAACACCTTGCTACCATCAACCTGGGTGACCAGTGGCGCAGCGAACAGCTTGCTGCGCTGCAGTTGCGCGATATAGGCGCGCGCCGCATCACGTTGCGCGGCATCATCGGCATAGATGGCCGAACGGTACTGGCTGCCATGGTCCGGCCCCTGCCGGTTGAGCTGGGTCGGATCGTGCACCACCGAGAAGAACACCTGCAGCAGCTGCCCGTAGCTGACCTGCGAAGGGTCGTAGCTGACCTGCACGGCCTCGGCATGACCACTGCCGCCACTGCTCACCCGCGCGTACGTGGCATCGGCAGCGCTGCCACCGATGTAGCCGGAAACCGCGTTGTCCACGCCGGTGATGTGCTGGAACACGCCCTGCACGCCCCAGAAGCAGCCGCCGGCAAACACCACCTTCGCCTGTTTGACGCCGGCTTGCTGCAGGTCAGCTGCACCAGTCGGTGCTGGCAGCCTGATCGACACCGGCGCTACCGGCGCGGCCTGCACCGAACGATCCATGCTGAACACCGCAACCAGCAGCAATCCTGCAACCATCGCCGCGATGCCGCCGGCGACCAGTTTGTCCGTGGCGATTCTCATCACGTGTCTCCTCCATTCAACCGAAAGTGAAGGCATAGGCGCGCACGCCCGGATCGAGGAACTCGATTTCGAATGTGCGTTCGCGCACGTCGCCGTTCTGGCGGATCAATTGGTACAGGCGGTTCTGGTCCACCGTGCCCTCGCCCTGCGCGGATACGTCGCTGCCAGCTGCGGCGTCCGGTGCCTGACCATCAATACGCACGCGGAAGCGCACCGGCCGCGCCGGGTCCTGCGGCGCCAGCACCAGATGCAGGTCACGCGCATGGAAGCGGAACGCAATCCGCCCGCCCGCCTGTTCCAGCTGCGCATCTTCCTCGCCAATGCGCCACTGCCCGCCCAGCGCCCAGTGATTGAGCTGCAGCTGCATCGGCACGGCGTACGCGGCGACCTGCCCGGCGTGCATGCCACCCGGCGAGGCGAAGTGCTCGGCGCGGCCATGGCCGATGTAGGTTTCCGGCGACTTCAAGCTGCTCATGTCCGCCTGCCGCTCGACGCCGTTGCTTGCCATGCGCATTGGCGGTGCCGTGTCGCCCGGCAAGCTGTTGCCGGCCTCGCGCAGCAGCTGACGGATGATCTGCTCGGACTGTGCGTAGTTGCCCTCGCCGAAATGATGGGCGCGGATGCGTCCCTGCGCGTCGATGAAGTAATGCGCCGGCCAGTACCTGTTGTTGAATCCGCGCCAGATCGCGAAGTCATTGTCGATGGCGACCGGGTAAGTGACCTTCAGATCCGTCACCGCGCGCTGCACATTGCCCAGGTCACGCTCGAAGGCGAACTCAGGCGCATGCACGCCGATCACCACCAGCCCATGATCCTTGTAGCGCTCGGCCCACTCGCGCACATAGGGCATGGCACGCAGACAGTTGATGCAGGAATAGGTCCAGAAATCGACCAGCACCACCTTGCCGCGCAGCTGTTGCGCATCCAGCGGCGGGCTGTTCAACCAGCCGGTGGCACCAGCCAGCGACGGCAGCTCGCCTTCCACCGGCAGGCTGGCATCGCGCTTGGCATCGCCGGCCATCATCATCATCGCCGGGCCTGCAGCGGGTTGTTGCGCAGGCAGTGCATCCAGCAGCTTCTGTTCCAACCTGGCCGTGCTGACCGTGGACAACCGCGTCAGCAGGCCGGTGTCCCACCCCATCGCAATTGCCAGCACCGCCAGCAAGGCCGCAATACCCAGACCGCGACGGATCCATTCGCCTACGCCCAGCCGTTGCTTCAAGGCGGTGAACACACGCCCGCCTATCCACACCGCCAAGGCCAGCGAGGTCGCCGCACCCAGCGCATAGGCCAGCAGCAAGCCGGTCGTGCCGACATTTGCCCCCTGCAGCGCTGCGCCAGTCAGGATCAGGCCAAGGATCGGCCCAGCGCAGGGTGCCCACAGCAAGCCGGTGGCAACACCGATCAGCAGCGAACTCAGCACTCCGCCCTGCCCGGCATCGGCGGCTGCGCCCAGGCGTACGCCCAGACGCTGCAGCGGCGCCAGCAGCCGGTCTGCCAACGCCGGCCACAGCAGGGCCACGGCAAACAGCGCCATCACCACCAGCGCGATCCAGCGCCCGATCTGGTTGGCCTGCGCCACCCATTGACTGCCCACCGCCGCCAGGCTGGCGACCACCGCGAACATCAACGCCATGCCGACCAGCAGTGGCAACCCACTACGCAGGAACGGCCGGTCCGCACGTGCGAACACAAACGGCAGCACCGGCAGGATGCAGGGGCTGAGCAGGGTGAGTACACCGCCGAGATAGGCCAGGACCAACAGGAACATGGAAACGTCCTTCTTGAATGAGGGAGGCGGCGCTCAGGCCGCGACGAATTGCAGGGCCACGCCGTTCATGCAGTAACGCAGCCCGGTCGGGCGCGGGCCGTCTTCGAAGACATGGCCCAGATGGCCACCACAGCGCCGGCAATGCACCGCCACCCGGGTCATGCCGTAGGAGGTATCGCGGTCCTCGCCTACCGCGCCATGCAGCGGTGCCCAGAAGCTGGGCCAGCCGGTACCGCTGTCGAACTTGGTGGCCGAGGAGAACAGCGGCAGCGCGCAGCCCGCACAGTTGAAGGTGCCACGCCGGTGCTCCTTGTTGAGCGGGCTGCTGAAGGCCCGCTCGGTGCCCTGCTGGCGCAGCACCGTGTACTGCGCGGGGCTGAGCTGCTGGCGCCATTGGGCGTCGCTGCGCATCACCTCAAACACGGCGCCGCGCGCGGGTGCTGCCGGTGCCGGACCGTTGCAGGCAGTCAGGCCCAGCACGCCAGCAGCGGCGGCCATGCCACCGATACCGAGCAGCTTGCGACGGGTGAGCGACATGGACGTTCTCCAGCCAGGGACGATGTGGCAATGCTGCGCCCGGGCAGGTCAAGGAATCCTCACGCAGAGTTAAATTCTTCGTGACACATCCGCGCGCCGGTCCAAGCACAATGCCAGCCATCCCCCAACGGCCGCAGGCGTCGATGAGCAGCAGCAAACGCATCCTGATCGTCGAAGACGATGTCCACATCGCCAACCTGCTGCGTATGCACCTGCGTGACGAAGGCTATGACGTCACCCATGCGGCCAGCGGTGATGAAGGCGTGCGCCTGCTGGAAAGCGGGCAATGGGATGCGCTGGTGCTGGACCTTATGCTGCCTGGCGTGGACGGCCTGGAAATCTGCCGTCGCGCCCGCGCAATGACGCGCTACACGCCGATCATCATCACCAGCGCGCGCGCCAGCGAACTGCACCGCATCCTCGGTCTGGAACTGGGTGCCGACGACTACCTGGCCAAACCGTTCTCGATGCTGGAGCTGGTAGCGCGGGTCAAGGCCTTGTTGCGGCGGGTCGAAGCGATGGCGCAGAACGCACGCATCGATGCTGGCGCGATCGAAGTTGCCGGCCTGCGCATCGACCCGGTCGCACGCACCGCGTTGGTTGAAGGACGCCCGCTGGAACTCACCCCGCGCGAGTTCGACCTGCTGTATTTCTTCGCCCGTCATCCCGACCAGGTGTATTCGCGGATGGAGCTGCTCAACCAGGTCTGGGGCCATCAGCATGATGGCTACGAACACACCGTCAACACCCACATCAACCGCCTGCGCAACAAGATCGAGCACGACCCGGCAGCGCCCAAGCGCATTCTCACGGTATGGGGACGTGGCTACAAACTGGCGAGCGACGACGGGAGCACGGCATGAACCGGCTGACGCTTTCGCAGCGCCTGACGCTGGTGTTCTGCGCGTTGCTGTTGATCTGCTGCGGCGCGCTGGCCTGGATACAGATGCGCAGCAACCACATGCACGAGCAGGAAACCGTGCAGCGCCTGTCACGCGGCCTGGCCGAGCACATCGCCCGCAGCGGCGAGTTGATGGATGCACGCGGCATCCGCGATGGCGAAGTGCGTGCCCTGTTCGGCAAGCTGATGTCGGTCAATCCCAGCGTCGAGGTCTATCTGCTCGATGACGAGGGCCGCATCCTTGGCCATGACGCGCCGGAAGGCCACCTCAAGCGGGACCGCATTGACCTGGCACCGGTGCAGGCACTGCTCAACGGCGAAAAACTGCCGATCTTCGGCGACGACCCGCGCAGCAGCAGCGGCCGCAAAGTGTTCAATGCCGCACCGCTGTGGGTGCAGGGCCGCCAGGTCGGCTACATCTATGTGGTGCTGGTCGGCGAGCAACGTGAAGCACTGGCTGCTGACATCGCTGCCAATAGCAATCTGCGCACCACGCTATGGTCGCTGGCGATCGTCGCGGTGATCGGGCTGCTGGCTGGACTGATCGCGTTCCGCTGGGTGACCCGGCCGCTACGCCAGCTTACCCGTCGCATCCAATCCTTCGACGTGGACAGCGCCGACCCGCGCCTGCCCCTGCCGCCGACGCCGCTGCGTGCCGGTGAGCGCGACGAGCTGAGCATCCTGCAACACAGCTTTGCCCATCTCAGCCAACGCGTCAGCGAGCAATGGCAGCAGCTGCGGCAGCAGGACCTGCAGCGTCGCGAACTGGTCGCCAACCTGTCGCATGACCTGCGCACGCCGCTGTCGTCGTTGCACGGCTATCTGGAAACCCTCGCCCTCAAGGACGCCAGCCTCAGCGCCGAGGAGAGACAGCGCTACCTGGGCATCGCCCTGTCGCAGAGCCACAAGGTTGGTCGGCTTGCACAGGCCTTGTTCGAACTTGCACGACTGGAACACGGCGGTGTGGTGCTGGAGCTGCAGGCGTTCTCGCTGCCGGATCTGGTCCAGGACGTCTTCCAGAAATTCGAACTGGCCGCGCAGTCACGCCAGCAGCGGCTTGCAGCAGTGATTCCCGCCGGCCTGCCGCCGGTGGAAGCCGACCTCGGCCTGATCGAGCGGGTGCTGACCAACCTGCTGGACAACGCGATCCGGCATACACCGGCTGGCGGCCGCATCACGGTGGCGTTGCGCGCACGCGATGGCGATGTACAGGTCAGTGTGTCCGATACCGGCCCAGGCATTCCCGCAGCACGCCGCGATCAACTGTTCAGCACGCTACCGGCGCTGGGCAGCCAGCGACCGGACAGTGGTGGCCTGGGCTTGTTGATCGTGCACCGCATCCTGCAGCTGCACCATCGCCAGATCCGCCTGCTCGACAGCGACGAAGGTGCGGCCTTCGAATTCTCCTTGCCTGCGGCACGTCACCGCTGACGCCGCTGCGCAATGAATGCCGCAGCGGCTGCAGGATCAACCGATCTCGCGGATCACGCCACCTTGCCCATCACGCAGCAAGGTCGGCCTTACTTCGATCTGCAGCTTGCCACCTGGCAGCGGATACAGACCGCGTTCGGCACGCACGCTGTCCAGCATCGCTTGCAGGCTTGCATCGGACAGCACACAGCGCGCGCTGTCGCCATCACTCTGTACGTCGTCAACCAGGCCCGGCTCAAACCGCCACTGGCTGTCCTTTCCAAGCACCACCAGCGGCTTGTCGTGATGCAGCCGCAACGGCAGCAGCTCGAGCACACTGGCGACCTGCCCCGCTCCCAGCACCAACGTGGTGGTTGCGTCTTCGACTGTCCAATCCAGCGTTTCCACGAACAACATGCCGGTGCTCGATCCTTCGCGCTGGCTGCCCGCTTCCAGCTGTGCGGCAATGGCGGAATCATCCAACAGCGAAGCGCGCTCAAGTTCGGTGATCCATAGCGGCATTGCCGGCTCCAGCACCGCCAATACGCCCTGCGTTGACCAGCGCTTGATCGCCGCCATCTCCTCGTCGGTCACCCCCACCAGTTGCAGGAAGGTCAGACGGCCGTTGGCGGTATCGATCGCCGGCAGCTGCGGATCGGCGGCGAAGGCAAGGTGCCGCAGCCTGGTATCGGTATCCAAGGCGATAGGCCCGTTGGCATCGAGATGATGCCCGGCCTCGAATACATTGCCGCTGTTGAAGACGTAGCGCGCAAGGTTCTGCATCAGGTTCATCGGCCACGCCGGCGGCTCGCCGCGTTTGCCGTCACCTGCCTGTGCAGCAAGACGGAACGTCAATTCGAAACCAAAGCCGCTTTCCAGCGGGTCATCGCTCTGCTTGTCGTACAGCTCGGAAAATCCGTAGCTGACGTAGTGCCAATGCGGACGCGGCGACTCGCTCCAATAGACGCTGATGCCGTCCAGCGGATCGTTGCCGCCCAGCGTATGCGACAGCAGCGTGCCGAAATGCCGCGGCTCCTGCCCCGGGTATAGCGTGGCCATTGCCGCGTTGATCGCATCCCAGCCCGCTGTGCTGATCTCGCCGCTGTTTTCCTGTGCCATGCAGGGCACTCCCATGATGAACCTGCCACCATGATAGTGCCCTTGCATCGCAGCGGCCCGCAGCTACAGGCAGGCCCCAGCTGATAAGTCAGCCAACAACCAGCGCGCGCGTTTCTTCCAACCAGCGGCTGGCAAATGCCGGGCTCTTGGCCTTGCCCAGTGCCGCCGCCAGTTCCGGCCACAACTGCTCCAGGCTGACCGCGGTCTTGCTGCGATCGATCTTCAGCTGGATCAGATAGCCCTTCAGCCCCAGGTGCTTGCGCACCGATTCGGCCATCCAGTCGCGCAGCTGCTGGTAGCGCAGCGGATCGTCGCCGAGCTGGGTGGTCACTGGCAGCACCGGTGCCTTGTCGGCACTGCCGGCAACCGCGTCGATCAGCTCCAGCGCGCTCAGCTGCTGCAATACGTCTTCCGGCGCGCGCAGGCCTTGTGCCATCTGCTGCAGCTCACGCTCATCGCGCTGCCCATCAACCAGCAACAGCACCGAACGCAATGCCGGCGCCAACTTCAGGCCACGGTTCTCGATCTCCAGGCGGCCAGCGGCCGTCTTGGCATAGATGAATGCCATTCCCCCTCCCTCTTTTGTGCATCGCAATACGGTACGTGCGCATCTTCCAGGATCCCCCGCTCCCGGAAATACCCAACATCTGCCCGTGTACCGCCCCCTTGCGATCACCGCGGCACCGCAGCCTTGCGGCCTGGTTGCGCGCTATTTCCCCAGCGCGCGGCGGATTTCCTCCAGTGCGCCCGGGTCGTCGAGTGTCGACAGATCGCCCGGGTCACGCCGTTCCGCCAATGCCTGCAATGAACGCCTCAGCAGCTTACCCGAACGGGTCTTGGGAAGCGCATTGACGATATGTACCTGCGCCGGCCGCGCCACCGCGCCCAGCGAATGGGTGACCTGTTGCACCATTTCCGCAGCCAACTGCTCGCCATCATCGCCGGGCTTGGCCTGCTTCAAGGTGACGAAGACCAGCGGCACCTGCCCCTTCAGTTCGTCATGCACCCCGATCACCGCCGCCTCGGCCACCCGCGGATGGGCGGAGATGGCTTCCTCGATCTCGCGCGTGCCCAGCCGGTGCCCGGCCACATTGATCACGTCATCGGTGCGACCAAGGATGAAGGTATAGCCGTCCTCATCGCGGATGGCCCAGTCCAGCGAGCTGTACAGCAGCTCCTTGAAGTGACCGAAGTAGCTTTTCAGGAAACGCTCGTCATCGTTCCAGATCGTGCTCATGCAGCCCGGCGGCAACGGCGGCTGGATGACCAGCACGCCCTTCTGCCCGGGCGGCACTTCGGCACCGCTCTGCTCGTCGATGACCTTCATTTTGTAGCCCAGATTCGGCAAGCCCGGCGAACCGAACTTGACTGGCTTCATTTCCAGCCCCGGCAACAAGGTCAAGGCCGGCCAGCCGGTTTCGGTCTGCCAGTAATTGTCGATGACCGGCTTATGCAGCGCGCCGGTGATCCACTTCGCGGTCGGCTCATCCAGCGGCTCACCGGCCAGGAACAGGTACTTCAGCTCGGACAGGTCATGGCGATCGATGAAATCGACATCGTGTTTCTTCAGCACGCGGATCGCGGTCGGCGAAGAGAACATCGTGCGCACACCGTACTGTTCGCACAGCGCCCACCAGATGCCTGCATCCGGATTGATCGGCAGGCCTTCGTACAGCAACGAAGTGCAACCGCCGATCAAGGGACCATAGACGTTATACGAATGCCCAACCGCCCAACCGACATCGGAGGTGGAGAACATCACCTGGCCCGGCGCGCAATCAAACACCGTGCGCATCGACTGCGCCATCGCCACCGCATAGCCGCCGACATCGCGTTGCACGCCCTTGGGCTTGCCGGTGGTACCGGAGGTGTACAGCAGATAGCTGGGCTCGTTGGACTCCAGCCATTGCACCGGCACCTCGACATCACCAACCTGCACACGCAGCTGCGCATAGTCCTCGTCGCGGCCAGCGATGCGCGGCTCTGCTGCATCCAGACCGCGCGAGACAATCAATACCTTGGGTGGCGGCGTAGTGGCTTCAGCACAGGCGGCATCGACCATCGCCTTGTACGGAATGACCTTGCCACCGCGCATGCCGGCATCGGCAGCGATCAGCAATTTTGGCTTTGCATCGTCGATACGCAGCGCCAGGTTGTGCGCGGCGAAACCACCGAAGACGACCGAGTGCACCGCACCGATGCGCGCGCATGCCAGCATCGCGAACACCGCCTCGGCCATGTTCGGCATGTAGATGACGACGCGATCGCCGCGGCCGACATCGAGCTTGAGCAGTACCGCGGCGAAGGCATTCACTTCGCGATGGAGGTCGCGGTAAGTGAGTTCGCGGGTGATGTTGGTTTCGGTGGAGATGGCGACCAGCGCGAGTTGGTCGGCGCGCTCGGCCAGGTGCCGATCAACCGCGTTGTAGCAGAGGTTGGTTTCGCCACCGACAAACCAGCGCCGGAATGGAGGATTGGAGTAGTCCAGGATCTGCTGCGGGGGACGATGCCAGTGGATCGCCTTGGCTTCTTCAGCCCAGAAAGCTTCCGGCTCTTCTATGGAACGGCGGTAGATCTGCTCGTACTGCACGAAACCCTCCGGCAACTCCCTGGCTATGTGCCGAGCATAGTCCGGAGGATGGCCCGGACTCCTTGCGACGATGGTCTTAAGACCAAAGGCTCGGGGGCGGGAAATTGAGGACCAAGGGCCGGGGTTGAGAGTTTTGAGCTGAAAGCTTGCCCTCACCCCAACCCCTCTCCCGTAAACGGGAGAGGGGCTAGTGCACTAACAACCGACGCATTGCTAGCCCCTCTCCCGCATGCGGGGTGAAAGGAGCAGCTTGCGAACCACCGGTTCGCTGCTCCTTGAACGACCTCGCGCCAGCGCGAGGGCCGGGGCGCAGCGCGGGGGTTGGGGTGAGGGGAAGCTTCTAGCAAGAGTAGCCTCCGCCTTAGAAAGGACACTCCGAAACAAACTCCAACATCTCCCCACTCAGCGGATGCACAAACCCCAAGCGCCGCGCATGCAGGCATACCCGCAGCGCAGGAAGCGCGTCGTACATCACGTCACCCACGATCGGATGCCCGATGCTTGCCAGATGCAAGCGCAGCTGATGGCTGCGCCCGGTCACCGGCTCCAGCTCTACCCGCGTGGTCTGCGCAGCGGCATCACGCGCCAATACCCGCCAACGCGTCAACGACGGCTTGCCCAGTTCAAAGCTCACCATCTGCTTCGGCCGGTTCGGCCAATCGCAGATCAACGGCAGATCAATTTCGCCGGATTCAGCCTCGACCAGACCCTGCACCAGCGCTTCATAGCGCTTGCTGACCTGGCGCTGTTCAAACTGCTTGGACAAGGCAATCTGCATCGCCTTGCCGCGCGCGTACAACATCAATCCAGAAGTGACCTGATCCAGACGGTGCACGGTCAATGCATCCGGATGGTCCAGTTGCAGACGCGCCACAACGCAGTCCTGGTTTTCCGGCAGGCGACCGGGCACGGACAACAGCCCAGCCGGTTTCTCCGCGACCAGCAACGCCTCGTCGATGTAGTGCAAAGCAATCTTGTCAGTCATATCCAAGAGAAAAATGTAGTGCCGAGCCATGCTCGGCAGAGGCCTTACCGATAGACCGTCAATCCGGCAAAGAGCTTACCCCTCCCCAACCCTCCCCTTCACTCCGCGAAAGGGAGGGAGCGTAGTGCCGAGCCATGCTCGGTATAGGCCGCAGCCCTGTAGTGCCGAGCCATGCTCGGTATAGGCCGCAGCCCTGTAGTGGGGGGGGGGGGGCGGGGGGGGGGGGGCCGCCGGGGGCCGCGGCCCGCCCGCGCGGGGGGGCGCCCCCCCCCCCCACAAAAAAAAAA
>NZ_JBRREC010000063.1:0-29345 GCF_056760015.1 Stenotrophomonas sp. STEN029
AAACCAAAAACCCCGCTGCCAGAAGCAGCGGGGTTTTTCTTTGCTTGCAGTAAAAGCGGGCTTTTGGCAGCGGTGGCAGGCTTTTGTGGGAGCGGCGTAAGCCGCGAAGCTCATAGAAACAACGATGCGGAAAGGCTTGAGCGGAGCCAGAAGCCAGAAGCGCCCCCCATCCGCCCTTCGGGCACCTTCCCCCGCAGGCGGGAGAAGGGAAAGAAAGAGCTAGAGCAGAAGCCAAAGCCAAAGCCAAAGCCAAAGCCAAAGCCAAAGCCTTGGGGTTCTGCGGCGCTGCTTGGAATGCCCCTGCCGAACATGGTTCGGCACTACGGGTTCGCGGGGCCTTGGTGAATCGTCTCGAAAACCGTTGGTGACTCAAAGGCTCGCTGTCACTGTGGACGCACAATCGCCGCTGTCACCAGCCTGTTCGAACCAGGTGTTCACCGCACCCGATAGACGATCCAGGCGCATCGGCAATGTCAGGTGATCTTCGGCGGCGACTTCAAGATAGCGCGCGTGCGGCGCGGCCGCGGCCAATGCGCGGCCCTGTGCTACCGGAATGTGCTCGTCGTCGCGGCCGTGTATCAACAGCACGCAGGCGGGAACCTGTGCCAAGGCCTGACCGACGTCCACCTGGTCCAGATTGAGGCCCAGTTTGCGATCGGTCGTGGCGATTGCTTCGTCCAGACCGCGGCCACCGTACTGCCAGCGCGCCAGCGGTAGGGCGACATAGTCGCTCCAACGTTCCGCCGGTTTGGCCAGCATGTGCGGGACCATCGTGCGGATTGCTTCGCCGGCGTTGTCGAAGGATTCCATCGCCACGACGCTGCGCAGCTGCGGGCCCAGTTCGCGTGCGGCGAAGATCGCGGTAGCGGCGCCGTAGGAGACACCGAGCAGATGCACCGGGCCGGTAACCTGGCCTTCGCTCTTCAGAGCTCTCAATGCGGCGACCACATCCTCGCCTTCGCGGGTGCCATAGCCGGAAAGCGCAT
Organism: Stenotrophomonas sp. STEN029; assembly: GCF_056760015.1. Taxonomy (NCBI): domain Bacteria; kingdom Pseudomonadati; phylum Pseudomonadota; class Gammaproteobacteria; order Lysobacterales; family Lysobacteraceae; genus Stenotrophomonas; species Stenotrophomonas sp. STEN029. The sequence goes on from NZ_JBRREC010000063.1 coordinate 987, forward strand.
GACCGGAGCGACCGTGATTGCGCAGATCCAGAGCGATAGTGCGGTAGCCCTGTTGCGCCAACTCCAGCGACCACGGCATCAGCGAACCGCCATCCATCATCCAGCCATGCAGCAGGATCACCGTACCGCGTGGCTGTGTGTGGGTTTCGATGTCCGGTGCCGAGGCGTCCAGCGAAAACTCCGGGAAGCGCTTTCCCTTGCCGAGATAACGGTAGTCCAGGCGGTAGTCGCCCGGCTCGAACGACACCCAATGCAGGGCGACGCCATCGCTGCCGGTAACGCTGCCTTGCTGATGTGGCAGGCGGGCGAGCAGGGCATCGATGCGTTCAGTGGGGACCAGCGGTGATGTGCCACCAGGTGCCGCCAAGCGCTCACTGAGCGACAGTGGGGGGACGGGGGATGAGAGGGCAAAGCCGGCCAGCATCACGCAGACGCCAGCCAGCGCCAGCGAACGAAGCATGGCGGGAACCGGTTTGGGGAGCCTGCCACGGTAGTCACAAAGCGGCGCTGCATCTACCTCGTGGCGATGACAGGCAGATGACCGTTGTGTGGTGTTTGGGTTGCGGGGGCCTACTGATCAGGCGCCCGCTCAACAAAGGGCGGTATGACAGGTTTGCACAGTTGTCTGTGGGAGCGGCGTAAGCCGCGACGCAGATCAAGCATCCGCTATCTGCAATAGGGAATTGCAGTTTATGCGGTCAAAGCGAGTGCGCTTGCGAGTGCTTGTAGGAGCGGCGTGAGCCGAGAAGCAGGTGATGCGTCCGCTACATATGGGTTGGCAATCGCAGCTTTCTTTTTGTGATCGGAGCAACGCCGCCTGCGGCCGATGGCCGCCCCGCTACCGCAAAGACGCGAAAAGCTGCCCTCACCCCAACCCCTCTCCCGCGAACGGGAGAGGGGCTTCAAGCGCAGCGTTGCGAGTGGTCGACGTTGTCGTCGGCACCCGCCGCTGTTGTTACCTGGATCAGAAGCGCTGCTGGTACTTCATGTACATGAAACGACCGATGTCGAAGCCACCGTAGTAGGTGAAGCTGCTGTTCGGCTGGCTGTACATGATCGGGCCTTCATGCTTGAACACGTTGTTGACGCCCAGCGACACGGTGCCGTTCCACGGCATGGCATAACGCACCTGCAGGTCGTGGAAGGTGTTGGAGCCCAGCTTGCGGCTCGGCTGCATGTCGGTGTACGCCGACTGGAAGTCCGGCATGTTGCACTCCGGGCCACCGTCCAGATCGTAGGAACACTTCTCCTTCATGCTGGAGTAGTAACGGGTGGTCCAGCTCGCGCCGAAGTTGCCGTTCTGCCAATCCAGCGTCAGGTTGGAGCGCACGCGGAAGTTGCCTTCCCAACCCGTGAACTCTTCGTCCGGGGTGGTGGCTACGTTGTCGCTCTTGCGCGACAGGTAGTCCACGTACGTGGTGTTCCAACGCAGCGACAGCTGGCCGTAGGCCATTTCCGGCAGACGGTAACGGACGCCGAGGTCATAGCCAGCGGTTTCCTGGTAACCGGCGTTGTTCAACGAACGGTTCATGCCGCTGACCTGGCCCTTGTTGGCGCCGGAGCTGTAGCGGGTGAAGCGGTCGCAGGCCGAGCTGATGTTCTGCACGTAGCACTGGTTGAGGATGTCGGTGGCCGACTCGCCAACGATCACGTCGTCGATGCGGATCTTCCACCAGTCCAGGCTCAGGTCCAGGCCGCTGACGAAGTCCGGGCTGTAGACCAGGCCGACGGTCCAGGTCTTGGCGGTTTCCGGCTTCAGCGCGGCGTTGGAGCCGGAGGTGAAGTCGGTGACGGCCTGTACGCCGGAGGTGGTGGCCAGTTCGCCGTCGCCGGTCTTCTGGCGGAAGTCGGCACCCAGGCCGGCAGCGCTGCAGCGTGCAGCTACTTCAGCATTGCGTGCGGCTGCACCGAACGAACGGTCGCAGGGATCGGTGACGCGGTCACGGGTGGTGACGGTGCCGCCGTACAGGTCGTCCACGGTCGGCGCACGGAAGCCGGTGCCGTAGGTGGCGCGGACCAGCAAGGTGTCGATCGGCTTCCACTTCAGGCCGAACTTGCCGTTGGTGGTGCCACCGAAGTTGTTGTAGTCGGAATAGCGACCAGCCAGGTCCAGCGACAGTTCACGTGCGAACGGCATGTCGGCCAGCAGCGGCACCTGCACTTCCAGGTAGACCTCGTCCAGCTTGTAGTCGCCACGCGTCGGCGCGCCGCTGGTGCCGGCGATTTCGCCGTTCTGCACCATCAGGTCCGGGGTGTAGCTGGCTTCTTCGCTGCGATGTTCAACGCCCATCGCCGCCATGATGTCACCGGCCGGCAGGCTCGCCAGCGAGCCGGAGATGTTGGCGCTGACCACCTTGGTGGTGCTCCGCATTTCATCGGTGAAGCGGGTGAAGATGTAGTCGCGCACCGCCTTGTCGCTGAGCGAGCCGGGGGTGTTGCTGCCTGCCGGTGCCAGCGGATTCCACGGCACGCAGCCTTCGATCACGTTGCCGAGGCTGCCGCAGCGGGCAACACCGCCGGCGTCGATGAAGGACGGGCCGACGGCCAGGTTGACGTTCGGCTGGTACATGCTCTGCAGGCTGCGGCGCTCGCCTTCATTGCGGTTGAACATGTAGCTCACGTTCCAGTCCCAGAACCGCGAACCGGTCTCGAAGCTGCCTTCCAGGCCAAGGCTGGCGCGCTTGGTGGTCAGCGCGTTGTTGGTCACACGCGGGTATTCCTCGGTGCGACGCGAGAACAACACGTCCTTGCCCCAATGGTTGAACGCGCTCTCGGCCGAGAGTGCGGCACGTGCGCCGCTGGCTGCCTGTGCGGCCGACACCGAGTAGGGATAACCGGCGAGTTGCTTGACCGATTCGCGTTCGCTGTACAGAACGTCGGCGACAACGCGCAGATCGTCGGTGATCTGGAAACCACCATTGGCAAAGGCAGACTTGCGCTCCAGCGAGGAGAGCAGTGTCATGTTGGTCTTGGTGTTGGCGTAGGTCGCCGCGTCCGGCTTGTGGAAGTTGGCGACATCGGACGGATCGCCGCCCGGGCCAACGGTAAGCTGCTTGCCGTCGACGGTGACTGAACCCCACTGGGTATTGCCGTTCAGGCCATCAGCGGGATGGTAGGGGCCGTTGGGATAGGCAGTGAATTCGCGGGCGCCACCCAGGACCGGATCTTCCTTGGTCTTTTCGGCGCCAATGCTGAACCAGCCGCGGTCGAAGGTCTTGCCGAAGTTGGCGCTGTTGGAGCGCTTCTGGCCGTCGCCTTCGCCGTACTGGCCGACATAGGCGCTGGCGTTGCCGCCGTCGAAGTTCTTGCGGGTGATGACGTTGACGACGCCGGCGATGGCGTCCGAGCCGTACAGTGCCGACGCACCGTCGGTCAGCACTTCAACACGCTCGACGATGGCCGAGGGAATCGAACCGACGTCGGAGAAGCCGCCGGCGCTGACGCCCATGCGGCGGCCGTCGATCAGCACCAGGGTGCGCTCCGGGCCGAGGTTGCGCAGGCTGACATACATGCCGCCGTAGTCACGGCCGGACGACAGCGCCGAGGCGCGGCTCAGCGACGGTGCGCCGGCAGCGGTGACGTCCTGCAGGATGTCGGCGACGTTGACGTAGCCCTTCTTCTCGATTTCCGCACGGCTCAAGGCGATGACCGGCTGGGCGGTCTCAACGCTGGCTTGGCGGATGCGTGAACCGGTGATCTCGATGCGGTCCAGGGTGGTGGTGGTCTCGCCCGCATCCTGTGCGAACGCGGTGAGGCTGGAGCTGCCGAGCAACGCGAGGGTGATCGCGGAGCACAGTTTGGTCGACTTCAAATACATCGCTTTCGGTTTTCCTTTATACCAACTACAAAAAAAGCGCCCTTGTGGGGCGCCGTCACAGATGCATCACCGTTGGGGGAGGGACACAGCATCTGCCATCACAGCTCCGCTGGCCGCCGGGACTTGGGCGGGCGCGCATGATGACCGAAACCGATGGCTGCGTGAAGGTAGACTTTCCGCCAACCCACCTGCACAAGGGCAGGTGGGTTGTTTGCTGTGCGGGCTGCGCCGTGTTGAGTCAGGTTTCGCGCAAAGCGGTGGTGATGGGCAAACGCGCCGCGCGCAGCGCGGGGAACAGGCCGCCGACCAGACCAATTCCCAACGCCCACTTCAATCCGCTCCACAACAGCGGCGGCGAGACCTTGAACTGGAACACCACCTGGCTGAAGTTGTTGCCCAGGGTTGAAACGGTGAAGTTGTTGAATGCCAGCCAGGCGACGGCACCGCCCAGCAGACCGCCCAGCAGGGCCAGCAGCATGGTTTCCAGCATCACGGCGGTAACCACCGGCACGCCACGGAAGCCGATTGCGCGCAGCGTTGCGATTTCCCGCGCACGGGTGGCGACGGCGGCATACATGGTGTTGAGTGCGCCGAACACCGCACCTACGGCCATGATCGCGCCGATCACCGTGCCCAGTACCTTCAGCAGCTTGTTCAAGCCGCCGCCCTGCTTGCGGTAATACTCGGCCGTGCTTTCGACATCGAGCTTGAGCCGCGGATCGTTGGCGACGGCTGCCTTGAAGCTCTCAAAGCCTTGTTTGCCGTCGGTGCGCACGCTGATCGATTGCCAGGCACTGCGGTTGTAGGTAGTGGCCAGCGTCTGCGCATCGGTCCACAACTCCGAATCATGCGCATCGCCGGATTCGAAGATACCGACCACCGTCCAGGCTTGATTGCCCAGCATCAACTCCTTGCCAACCTCCAGACCCTGGAACTGCTTCTGCGCCCCACGGCCGGCGACGATCTCACGCAGGCCCGCACCGAATTTGCGGCCTTCGACCAGTTTTACCTTGTCGTGCACGGCCCAGGCCTGCTCGCCGACACCACGGAACTGTGCGTTGACATCGGTGCCGTCGCCGCGCGAGGTGAGGTTGACCACCTGCGAGACTTCAGCAGACACCAGCGGCCGGCCATCTTCACCACGCTTCACGCCCGGCAGGGTTTCCAGCAAGGGCACCTGATCGCGGGTGATCACCGAGTTGGTTTCGGCCTGCGAGCCGCCGCGCAGGACGATTGCGGTGCTGTCATCGCCGGTGCTTTCCAGTGTGGCCTGGAAGCCATGGCCCATCGCCAGCATCGCCACCAGCACGCCGACCACACCGGCGATACCGATCACGATCACCGATGAGGCGCCCCAACGCTGCGGCAGGCTGGCAAGACCAATCCGGGTGGCAGCCAGTGCCAGCCGCCCGGTGCGCGTGAGAAGCAGCCACAGTGTGATCGCCACCGCGAGTACCGCCACACCGATCCATGGCAGCGCGATCCACACGCCAAGGCCAGCCACCAACAGCACGATCACCAGCGCATTCGAAAGAAAGTTCTTCATGTCGTTGTCCTCAGCGCCCGGCCAGTGCGTCGACGATCTTCAGGCGCTTGGCCCGCAGTGCCGGCAACACGCCCACCACCAAGCCGATCACCACGATCAGCACCAGTCCCACGATCCAGGTCTGTGCCGGCACGTGCGGCGGCAGCAGGCCCATGGTCTGCGGCGCCATCACCGGCAGCGCCAGCGCGGCGAGCCCCAGGCCGATCGCACCGCCCAGGCCAACCAGTACGATGGATTCCACCATCACCAGCATCAGCATGGTGCCGTCCTTGAAGCCCAGGGTCTTCAGCGTGGCAAGTTCGGGCACGCGTTCACGCACGGCCTGGGCCATGGTGTTGCCGGTGAGCAGCAGCAAGGTGAAGAACACGGCACCCATGATCGAGGTGACGATCATGCCGATGTCGGCGAACTGCTTGATGAAAGCCTGCTGGAAGGCCGATTCGGTCTGGCTCTTGGTTTCATGGTCGGAGTTGGCCGAGATCGCGTCGATGGCCTGCGCCACGCGTGAAGCATGATCCGGGTTGTCCAGACGCACGGTGTACCAGCTGACCTGGTTCTTGATGTAGTCGTTGGATTCGTCGAAATACTTCCAGTTCATCATCAACTGGCGTTCTTCGTTGGCAGCGGTAGCGGTGTTCTTGGACTTGAAGGTACCAACCAGCTGCAACGGCCAATCGTTGCTGCCACCACGCGGGAAGATGGTGGCCTGCAGCGGAATGGTGTCGCCGATCTTCCAGCCGAACTGCTTGGCCAGCGACTCACCGACGATGGCGCCGGTACGCGTGTTGCGGAAAGCCTCCACCTGTTCCTTGGAGATGTCGAACTCGGTCATCAGGTCGAAGTAGTTCGGTGCAACCGAGAAGTTCGGGAAGAAATTCTTCTGGTCCTGATAGATGCCGCCGAACCACATGGCATAGGTGACGTCGTCGACGCCCTCGATCTGCCGTATCTGCGACTCCAGCCGGATCGGCAGTGATTGGGTGATGGACAGACGCGAGGCCACCACCAGACGGTTGGCGCCGGCCACGGTGCTGCCACCGCTGGCAAAGGCCACGCGCACCGAATCGAGCATGCCGAACAACAGGAAGGCGGTAACGATGGAGAGCAGGGTGAACAACGTACGCGTGCGGCTGCGGAACAGCTGCGCCCAGATCAATGAGAAGTACTTCATGGCCGTGCTCCTCAGTGCACCGGGGCGTCGACCAGCTCGCCCTTGTCCAGATGCACGGTGTGGGTGGCGTACTCGGCGGCCTTGGGATCATGGGTGACCATGATGATGGTCTTGCCGTGTTCGCGGTTGAGCAGCTGCAGCAGGCCCAGCACTTCCTCCGCGCTCTGGCGGTCGAGGTCGCCGGTGGGCTCGTCACAGATCAGGAAGGTGGGGTCGGAGACGATGGCGCGGGCGATGGCCACGCGCTGCTGCTGGCCGCCGGACAGCTCATTGGGCCGATGATCGCGGCGATCCGCCAGGCCGACCAGGGTCAAGGCGATCTGCGCACGCCGCTTGCGGTCGCTGGCGCTGAGGTTGGTCAGCAGCAGCGGCAGTTCGACGTTCTTCTGCGCGCTGAGCATGGGCATCAGGTTGTAGAACTGGAACACGAAGCCAACGTGGTGGCTGCGCCAGGTGGAGAGCTGGCCCGCGCTGAGCTGGTCGATGCGCTGGTCTTCGATGTTGATCTCGCCACCGCTTGGGGTATCCAGGCCACCGATCAGGTTGAGCAGGGTGGTCTTGCCGGAACCGGAGGGTCCCATCAGCGCGACGAAGTCGCCACGGTCGATGTCCAGGTTGATGCCGTGCAGGACCTGCACTTTTTCCGGGCCACGCTGGTAGGTCTTGGTGATGTTGCGCAGGGAGACGAGGGTGCTCATGGATGATCCTCAGCAGTGACGCGGTGGTGTTCGATGTTGAGTGTTTGACGCCTGACGTGGGATTGCTTCGCTTTGCTTCTGTTCCCTCCCTTTGCCGAAGGCAAGGGGAGGGTTAGGGAGGGGGGCTTTGGCTTTGCTTTTCTCTGGCGTTGGCCGTTGCTGTTGCTGCTTTCCCCTCTCCCGCCTGCGGGAGAGGGGTAGGGGTGAGGGCTGCTTCTGCTTTGCTTCAGGTTTCTGCAGTAGCTCTGCTTCATGTGGCTTTCAAAGCCAAAGCCAAAGCCAAAGCACCCCTCCCCAACCCTCCCCTGCGCTCCGCGCAAGGGAGGGGGTAGAAGCAACAGCAAGCAGCTACTTCATGCTTCAGGTGATTCGCACCAGCTCTGCAAACATCACAAGCTTGCGCTTACTTCTCCGCGCCTTCCAGCGTCACTTTGTCGCCATCTTTCAATTCAGCAGCCGGGCTGAGTACCACTGTCTGCCCGGCACTCAATCCCGACAGCACCTGCTTGTCCTTGGCCAAGACCTGGCCTACTTCCAGTGCCTGCTGTTTCACCTTGTCATCGGCCTGCACCACGAAGGCGACCGGCTTGCCGTCGCGCTCGACGATGGCGGCAGCGGGTACGCGCACGCCCTTCGGTGCTTCAGTGCCAGCGGCTGCGGCTTTCTCCAGGAAACTGACGCGTACGCCCATCTCCGGCACGATGCGTGGGTCCTTTGCTTCCAATGCCACACGTACCTTGACTGTCGCCTTGCCGCGGTCAGCGGTGGGAATGATGGCAATCACGTGGCCCGGAATCTTCCAGTCCGGGTAGGCATTCAGCACGATTTCCACCGGCATCTTCGGCTGCACGCGGCCGATGAAGGCTTCGCCTACCTCCACTTCCACTTCCAGCGATTCCATGTCGACGATGGTGCCGATGCCAGTACGGGTGAAGCCGCCACCGGCCGACAGCGGCGAGACGATCTCGCCGGGCTGCGCAGCCTTGGCCGTGACCACGCCGGAGAACGGTGCACGCACCACGTTGTTGTCCACGCCCAGGTCGGCGATGGCCAGCGCATCCTGCGCGACCTTGGCGTTGTGGCGTGACGTTGCCAGCTGCGCGCGCAGGCTGTCGCGTGCGGCCACGGCCTGGTCATACTGCGAGCGTGAAACCAATTGTTGGCCAACCAGCGACTGCAGGCGGCCCGCCTCAGCTTCGGCCTGGCGCAGCTGCGCCTGCAGGCCTTCGGTCTGGCTGCGGGCGGCATCGAGCTGGGCGGCGTTGAGGCTGCGTTGCGCGTTGGCATCGATCGGGTCCAGCGTGGCCATCACCTGGCCTTCTTCGACCCTCATGCCTTCCTCGATCATCACCTCGCGTACCTTGCCGGTGATCTTGGCCGAGACGGTCGCCATGCGCCGGGCAACCACGTAGCCGCTGGCGTCCAGCACCGAACTGTTGCCGGCACCGGCCTGGTTCATGGCCACCACGGGGGCGGTCTGCACCGTCACCGGCGGTTTGCCGCCCAACATGGCGCCAATGCCGAGTACCAGCAGCAGGGCTACTACCAGTCCGATCACGATCCACAACCAACGGCGCGACGGTGCCGGGCCACGCGGTGGCGGGGCGGAGCGGTCGATGCGGAGTTCCTTCAGCAGTTCAGCAGATGCATTCATGGGTAGCAGGACGGCGTGAGAGCGGGAATGTGACCGCAACTTAGCGTAATTCGCTGCGGCCGACAGTGATGGACCGGGACGGGCACATCATAGGCAGCACCCTGCCCGGCGCGCAGGTGACGGCTGTCATGTGCTTTGCCTGATCGGATTCACTGGGGAGGCAGACATCGCCGACCTAATGTTGCGGCACTCCCTGAAGAAGGCGGCGGCAATGACGGCACATGGTGAAGTACTGGCAGGCCTACACGGCGTGCACAAGCATTACGGTGCAGTGCGGGCCCTGGATGGCGTTGATCTGGAGCTGCGGGCCGGGCAGGTGCTGGCGCTGCTTGGGCCAAATGGTGCAGGCAAGACCACCGCCATCAGCCTGATGCTGGGCCTGCTGCGGGCCGATGCCGGGCAGGTGCAGCTGTTCGGCCATGATCCGCAACAGCTGGCCGCGCGGCGTGGCATCGGGGTGATGCTGCAGAGTGCCGCGTTGCCGGAGACCTTGAACGTGGCCGAGCTGATCCAATTGTCGGCCAGCTACTACCCGTCCCCCCGCGACCTGGCGGATGTAGCCGCGCTGGCCGGTATCGAGGACCTGCTGAAGCGTCGCTACGGCAAGCTGTCCGGCGGGCAGCAGCGACGGGTTCAGTTCGCCCTTGCCGTGTGTGGGCGGCCACGGCTGCTGTTCCTGGACGAACCCACGGTTGGCCTCGACCTGCCGGCACGCCAGCAGCTGTGGGCGACGGTAAGGGCCCTGGTCGCCGAAGGCACCGCCGTGGTTTTGACCACTCACTATCTGGAGGAAGCAGAGCGCCTGGCCGATCGTGTCTGCGTGCTGTTGCGCGGACGCATCGTCAGCGACGGCAGCGTGGATGCACTGCGCGCACGGGTCATCCATCGCAGCATCCGCTGTGTCAGCACCTTGGATGCGGCGGTGCTGGCGTCCTGGCCGGGGGTGGTGCAGATCAGCCGGGACGGTGACTACCTGCAGCTGCGCAGCGACCGTGTCGAAAGCGTGGTGCGGCAACTATTGCAGGCAGACCCTGCGCTATCCGGACTGGAGGTGCAGCCGGCTGGGCTGGGCGAAGCATTCACCGATCTGACTGCAGCCGATGCTGCACAGACACAACGCGAGGCAGCCTGATGAACAGCCAATACCAATCCATGCTGCCGGTGATGTCGTCCCGCCAAGTGCTGGGTGCCTATCTGCAGGAGAGCCGTGCCGAATGCCTGCGCTATCTGCGCTACCCCGGGTTCGTGTTGCCGACATTACTTTTCCCGGCGGTGTTCTATCTGCTGTTCGCGGTGCTGCTCGGCCACACGCAGCCGGCCCAGGCCGCCCGCTTCCTGCTTGGCAGCTATGTCACCTTCGGGGTGATGGCGCCGGGCCTGTTCGGCTTTGGCATCGCGCTGGCACTGGAACGTGACAACGGCCTGCTTACCCTCAAGCGCGCGATGCCGATGCCACCGCTGGCCTATCTGCTCGGCAAGATGGTGATGGCGATGCTGACCGCGCTGGCCATCGTGGTGATCCTGCAGCTGTTGGCCACCACCGTGGCCGGGGTGCAGCTCAATGCCTCGCAGATGCTGCGGCTGACCGCGGTGGCAACCCTGGGCACCTTGCCGTTCTGCGCACTGGGCCTGTTGCTGGGCACGCTGGCCAAGGGCGATGGTGCAGCCGCGGTGATCAACCTGGTCTACCTGCCGATGGCGGTGTTGTCGGGCCTGTGGTTTCCCTTGAAGGTGCTGCCGCCGCTGTTGCGGGACCTGGCGGTGATCTGGCCGAGTCATCATCTGAACATGTTGGCGCAGGGCGCATTGGACTTCGAGGTGGGCAGTGCGTGGCCGCACGTGCTGTGGCTACTCGTATTCACGGTAGCCATCACGGCGGTGGCCGGTTGGCGTCTGCGCCGCCACGGCTGATGGCATCATTGCCGCATTGCACAGGATGAAGGTCGATGGGATTGCAGCGCCCTGGGTGGTTGAAGCCGGCACCGGACTCGGTGGTGGCCGACAACATCAAGCTCGGCAAATGGCCGTGGGTGGATGCCGTGCATCTGCTGTGGACGGTCTGGGTGTTCATCACGCCGATGTTCGGCGCGGGCTACACCCTGCGCTGGGCGTTGATCACCCTGTGGTCGTTCCCGTTGTTCATCGTGTTCTACCTGCTGACCTTGATAAGCGCGCGGCGGCACGCGCCGATCTTCGCGTTGGCGATGATCGTACTGTCGATGGCGCTGCTGCCGATCTACCCCTCCGGCATGAACTACTTCGTGTTCGGTTGCGTGATGTTGCGGACCAACCGTTGCATCAGCGTGCGGCACTACCTGCTGGAACTCGTACTGTTGAACATCGCCTTCGTCTCGTTGGCATGGTGGATAGGCTATCCGTGGCAGGTGGTGGCTTGGATTCCGGCGCTGACGGTCATCATTGGATTGATCGTCAACGTCGAGCGCACCAGCAGCGAGAAGGACGCCGCGCTGCGCCTTTCCCACGAGGAAGTTCGACGCCTGGCCGCGACCGCCGAGCGCGAGCGTATTGGTCGCGATCTGCACGATCTGCTCGGGCACACCTTGTCGCTGATCACCTTGAAGATGGAGCTGTCACGCAAGCTGTTCGAACGCGACCCGCAGCGCTCACAGCGCGAGCTGGCCGAGGCCGAACAGATCGCGCGCGATGCGCTGGCCCAGGTGCGCAGCGCGGTTACTGGTTTTCGTGCTGCCGACCTTGCTGCTGAGTTGGCTTCGGCCCATCTATTGCTGGAGTCTTCGCGCGTGCACCTGCGCTATTCGCCGCCGCCCGCGATGCCTGGGTGGATCGAGGCTGGCTTGTCGATGGTGTTGCGCGAGGCCGCGACCAATATCGCTCGCCATGCCCAGGCCAATGAGGCACTGATCAGCATCGACGTTTCGCCGGAGGCGGTGCAGATGGAAGTAGTGGACGACGGTCGCGGTGGTGTTTCAGCCAACGGCAATGGTCTGGCCGGAATGCGCGAGCGGGTGTTGGCATTGGGCGGTGAACTGCAGATCGAGTCGCCGAAGGGCCAGGGTACGCGCTTGAAGATCCGTGTCCCGGTGCAGGCGCAGGACAGGCCGTCGACGTTGGTCGCCGGCGTGCCGCAGGCCGACGCAGGAAGTCTGCCGGCACAGGAGGCACGCGCATGATCCGCATCCTGTTGGCCGAGGACCAGGCGATGGTGCGCGGAGCGCTGTCGGCACTGCTCAACCTGGAATCGGATATCGAAGTGATAGGCACGGCAGCCGACGGCGAAATCGCCTGGCGCGAACTGCAGCGCCTGAAGCCGGATGTATTGGTCACCGATATTGAAATGCCACTGCTGACCGGGCTGGAGTTGGCACAACGGGTGCAACGTCATCAACTGCCGATCAAGGTGGTGATCGTCACCACGTTTGCCCGCAGCGGCTTCCTGCGCCGCGCCCTGGATGCGGGCGTGCAGGGCTATCTGCTCAAGGATGCGCCGGCCGAGAAGCTGGCTGATGCCCTGCGTCAGGTGCAGCGCGGTGGGCGCGCGATCGACCCGCAGTTGGCGGTGGAGGCATGGTCCGAGGCCGACCCGTTGAATGATCGCGAGCGGCAGGTTCTCCGACTCGCCGGAGAAGGCCGCTCGGCCAATGAGATCGCCGAGCAGCTGGGTTTGTCGCATGGCACCGTGCGGAACTATCTGTCCGAGTGCATTGGAAAGCTCGGCGTGGCCAACCGCATCGAAGCCCACCGCATTGCGCGCCAGAAGGGCTGGCTGTAGCCCAACGGTAGTGCCGAGCCATGCTCGGCAGGGGCCTACCAAGCAGACCCAACCTCGCTGCAATGGACACATTGCGAGCTTCGCGGCTTATGCCGCTCCCACAAGCGGTTGGCGGTATGCCTTTATCCGCGCGAGCTATGAAATTTCAGCAACGCCGCCGTTGCCGCGTCGACGGCACACTATGCTCGCTGCAATCACGGGCAGGAGCTGGGCATGCGAGGTAGATGCTGGATGTTGGCGGTATTGCTGTGTATCAGCGGCCCTGCATGGGCGCAGCAGTTCAAGGTACTGGTCGCTGCAATCCCCAACCAGTACCACCATGACTACATCCCGGTGGCCAAGCCGCAGTTCGAGGCGCTCGCGCGGCAGCACTACTTCGCGTTGACCTGGGCGTGGAACACCAGCGCCTTCGATCAGGATCTGGCGCAGTACGACGCCATCGTGCTGCTCAACACGCCGGCCACCGAGCTGGCACCGACGCAGCGTGAAAAGTTCCAGCAGTACGTGCGCAATGGCGGTGGCGTGGTCGCGGTGCACAAGGCGTTCGCGATACAGCGCGGTGAGTGGGCGTGGTACGACCGCATGATTGGCCGCTCGTTCCGTACCCATCCCTATCTGCAGACCGCCATGGTCGATGTGGTGAACCGTGATTTTCCAGCGACCGCGGGTCTGCCGCAGCGCTGGCTATGGAGCGACGAGTGGTACGAGTACGATCCCCCGTACAGCGATGACCTGGTCACGCTGCTGGTGGTTGACGAGCGTAGCTACGATCCGACCCTGATCTGGCCGGGCCAGGTTGCCAAGGGCATGGGCAGGGATCATCCGGTGGCGTGGTATCACCGGTTCGAAGGTGGTCGCGTGTTTGCCACCGCGCTGGGTCATCAGGCCGAGGCCTATAACGATCCGCGCTACCTGGAGCACCTGTACGGCGGCATCTACTGGGCCGCTACCGGCAAGGGCGAGGGCAAGCCGCCGGCGCGATGAGTGCTTTAGCGGCGTGGGCCGCGTGCCATTGCCTGGAACACGCCATCGCGGCGCACCCAGGCATGGAACAAGGCCGCGCCCACATGCACCAGCACCGTGGCGAACAGCAGGTAGGCGAGCAGGCTGTGGGCATTGCGAAGCAAGGCATACAGCGATGGCGTATGCGGCACGATGGCCGGCAGCTGCACGCCGCCCCACAACACGATGGGATAGCCGCCCGCTGACAGCATGGCCCAGCCGATCAGCGGCATCGCCAACATCAATGCATACAACAGCCAATGCGAAGCGGTCGCAGCCCAGGCCTGCCATGCCGGCAGGTCAGCAGGCAGCGGCGGTGGCCGGTGGCGCAGGCGGTTGTACAGGCGCAGCACGGCCAGTAACAGGATCAGGATGCCGAGAGGTCGGTGCAGGTTGATCAACCCCGGCCGCAGGTGCACCGAGGCAACCATGGTCACGCCGACGAACAGCATTGCCAGGATCAGCAGCGCCATGCTCCAGTGCAGTACGCGCGCCAGCAGGTTGAAGTGGCCGTTGCTGTTCATGGCTGCACCTGTGCGTTGTCACGCGCGGCTTCGCCGGTAGCGCGCTCGCGCTCGCGGCGATTGAAGGATTGCGAGTACACCGCTGAACGGGCGGCGAGGATGGGGTCGTCGCTGCCTTCGATGCCCTCGGGCAGGATCAGCGGGTCGAAGTTGAGGTCATTGCAGCTGCCTTGTTCCTGCGGCTGCATATGCTTGATGGTGAGCACGCCTGCGACTATCTGCTCACGCTCGGCCGGCCACGGCACGGACGGGTCATTGATCGCGTCCTGTGCGATGGCCAGGGTCACCACCAGATTCCAGCGAACCGGGCCCTGTGCGAGCCGCTGCTGCAGATCCTGGCTGAGGAAATCCACGCCGGCCTGTTCGCGGGTTGCGGCATCCAGCTCACGCGGTGTGGCCTGTGGTTGCCAGCGCCAACGTACAGCTCGGCGTTGCCCCTGCGCATTGGTGAACCAGAAACTGTTGACGCTGTTGAACTCGGTGCTGGCCCAGCTGTCGGTCCACGGTGCGGTCTTGGCCCATTGGGTGAACGCGCGGGCGCTGGGGTATTTCTCCTGGATCGCCGCCAGCCTGGCCGGGTCCGGCTTGCCTGTGGCGGGATCGGGAATCTGTGCGCGGGTCTGCTCGTAGAAGGCCTCCGGTGTCGCGACGGCGAGGAACGGGAAGCTGTTCATGGCCATGCGCCATTGCTGGCCGTCATCGCTGCTCAGCTGCAGGGCGATACTGCGCACGCGCGCATTGTTGTCGGCACCATGCGGGTTGCCGCCGCCTATCGACAGGCGCCCTAGTACCGGCACACGTGCCTGTTCGAAGACGCGGGCGTGGGACAGTTGTGGCGCCTGTGCGTTTGGTTCGAACCAGCCGTTTACGCATACGCCCTTGCTGTGGGCGCGACGAAAGCCGGGATGGTTTGCGCCGGTGGCTTCGATGGCGTCGGTGAAGTTCTGTGCGGTCAGGCGATCACGGCCAATCCAGCCAGCGAGCCAGGCAAAGCCGAGTGCGACTGCACCGAGGATCAATGCGATCAAGGCGATCCAGGGCAGGGGAGAGTGCGGCTGGCTGCCGCGCGCTAGCCCGCCGTGGCGGGTGAACTTGAATAGGGGCATTGCGGTACCAGTCGTGTCTGACGGGAGCGTGGTGCCGCTATACGGTGGCAGAACTGGCTGCTGAGGGCCAGCGTTGCTCCCTCCCTTGCGCGTATGCGCAGGGCTTTCAGCTCTCTCCCTTGCACACAGTGCAGCGGCTTTCAGCTCCCTCCCTTGCGCGTAGCGCAGGGGAGGGTTGGGGAGGGGTGAGCTTTTGCGTTGTTGCTGTTGCTGTTGCTTTGGCTGCTGCCTTTTCACGCTTGGATCGCGGCGTGCATGTAACTCAAAATCTGAAGCCAAAGCCAAAGCCAAAGCCAAAGCCAAAGTCAAAGCCAAAGTCAAAGCCAAAGCCAAAGCCAAAGCCAAAGCCAAAGCTCCCCTCATCCCAACCCTCGCTCCGCGCCCCGGCCCTTGCGCTGACGCAAGGACGTTCGATGGGCAGCGAACCAGTGGTTCGCAAGCTGCCCCTCTCACCCCGCAGGCGGGAGAAGGGCTAAGGCGACAGCTGAAGCCAAAGCAACAGCCAAAGCCAAAGCAACGGCCAGAGCAACGGCCAGAGCACCCCTCCCCACCCCGTCCGGCCCGAAGGCGTAGCCTTCCGTCGTTCATCAGGTCGCGCGGCAGTGCCGCGCAAGCAGACCCTCTTCACCCCCTGCGCTGCGCGCAAGGGAGGGGGGCATCACGCGCGTGCGAGCTTGCGCAGGCGCTTGCGCTCCCTGCTGCGTGCGCGCCAGCTGCGCCAATGCTGCTGCAGGCAGGAGAAGATCACATACAGCGCCGGTGTGCTGAGCAGGGTCAGGCTCTGTGAGATCAGCAGGCCGCCGATCATCGCGATGCCCAGCGGACGCCGCAGCTCGGAGCCTTCACCCAGGCCAATCGCAAGCGGCAGCGCAGCGAGGATGGCAACCATCGTGGTCATCATGATCGGGCGGAAACGCACGATGCTGGCTTCGCGCACTGCTTCGGCCGGCGACTTGCCGTGCACGCGCTGCGCGACCAGGGCGAAATCGATCATCATGATCGCGTTCTTCTTGACGATGCCGATCAGCAACACCAGCGCGATCATCGAGATGATCGACAGGTCGGTATTGGTGACCCACAAGGCCAGCAAGGCACCCATGCCCGCTGCCGGCAAGGTGGATAGGATGGTCACCGGATGCACCAGGTTCTCGTAGAGCATGCCGAGCACTATGTAGACCGTGGCGATGGCGGCGATGATCAGCATCAGCATCGCCACCGGGTCCATGGCCTGGCGGAAACCTCCGGGCGCAGCCTGGCGGATATCGCCGGGCATGCGCAGGCCTTCGATCACCGATTTGACGATGGCATCGCCTTCGCCACTGCTTACGCCCGGCGCCAGGTTGTAGCTCAGGTCCATCACCGTGTACTGGTTCTGGTGGGTGACCTGCGACGGCGCCAGGCCGGGTTCCTGATGGGCGAGGGCGGTCAGCGGAATCATCTGCCCGCTCTTGGACGGCACATACAGGTCTTCAATCGCGGCCGGGCTGCCGGTCTGGCTGGGCAGTGCATTGACCACAACCCCATACTGGTTGAGGTCGGCATAGATGGTGGAGATCTGGCGTTGGCCGAAGGCGCCGTATAGCGCACCGTCGATGGCGCCGATGGTCACGCCAAGACGCGAGGCCTTTTCGCGGTCGATGACGATCTTCTGCATCAAGCCGCCCTTGTCCACGTCCGAGCCGACATCACGCAGTTGCGGATGCTGCTTCAACGCGGTCACCAGCTTGGGCAGCCATTCGGCCAGCTGTTCGGCGTCGTTGCCCTGCAGCGTCACGCGGTTCTGCGCGCCCTGTGAACCGCCACCGCCGCCGTCGGAGGGAAGGTCCTGGATCGCGCGCAAGCGCACATCCAGATCCGGGAACTGCGCGGCCTTGGCGCTCAGCCGGCTGACCACCACATTGGTGGGCTCCTTGCGGCCTTCCTTCTCGGTATGCAGCTCGATGTTGAACTGTGCGCTGCTGCCCTGGCGGCTGGAACCCAGTCGCGAGCCCACCATCTTCACCGCCGGGTCGGCCAGGAAGGTATCGCTGAGCCGACGCTGGCGTTCGGCCATTTCCTGGAACGAGACGGTGGCGCTGGAGCTGGCGCGGCCCCAGATCAGGCCGGTGTCCTGTTCGGGGAACTGGCCCTTGCTGACCGAGCCGGCCAGATAGAACGTGGCCACGATCAGCAGCAAGGGCGTCAGCGACAACAGCAAGGCATGCCGCAGCGAGAAATCCAGTGCGACCGTATAGACCTTGAGCATCCCCTCATGCACGCGGTCCAGCATGCGGTTGGTGCGGGTATCGCGCGCGCCTTCGGCATGTGGATGCAGGAAGCGTGCGCACAGTGCCGGGGTCAGGGTCAGCGAGACCACGGCCGAGACCAGGATGGCCGCAACCAGGGTGAGGGTGAACTCGCGGAAGAACGCACCGATCATGCCCTGGGCGAAGATGATCGGCAGGAACACCGCGATCAGCGAGGCGGTGATCGAGACGATGGTGAAGCCGATCTCGCGCGCGCCGGCCATCGCTGCTTCACGTCGCGGCATGCCCTCGTCGAGATGGCGCATGACGTTCTCGATCACCACGATGGCATCGTCGACGACGAAGCCGATGGCAATCACCAGCGCCAGCAGGGTGAGGTTGTTGAGGGTGAAGTCCAGCGCGTACATCACCAGCGCCGCACCGGCCAGCGACAGCGGAACGGTCACTGCGGCTATCAGCGTCGGCGCGAGCCTGCGCAGGAACAGCGCCATGGTCAGGATCACCATCAGCAGGCTGATCATCAAGGTGATCTGCACTTCAGCCAGCGAGGCGCGGATGGTCGGCGTGCGATCGAAGTACGGGGTCAGCGTGGTGCCTGCATCCAGATAGCCGGTGAGCGAGGGAATGGCCGCTTTTACCCGATCGACGGTAGCGACGAGGTTGTCGCCGCTGCGCAGGTAGACATACATCAGTACGCCGCGCTTGCCGTTGAACCACGCGGCTTGATATGCGTCCTGCTGGCCGTCGTAGACCGTGGCCACATCCTTCAAGCGCACCACCGCGCCATCGTGGGTGGAGATGGCGACGTTGGCGAAATCCGAGGCCTTGCGGATCTGGTCGTTGAGGATGATCGCCGTCTGGCTGCTGCCGTCGCTGAGGAAGCCCAGCGGCGAGGCGACGTTGGCCGCGCGCATCGCGTTGCGCAGGTCATCCGGGCTCAGGCCCAGCGCAGTCATCGCACGCAGGTTGAGGTCCACGCGCACTGCTGGCGTGGAAGCGCCGGCAATATCCACCTGCGAGACACCGGGCAGCTGGCGCAGGCGCTGCGCCAGCAGTGAGTCGGCGGTGTTGTATAGCTCGGCCACCGACTGCGTGTCCGAGGTCAACGCCAGCGCGATCACCGGATCGTCGTTGGGGTTGGCCTTCTGGTACGTCGGCGTATTGATGCCGGCCGGCAGGTCGGCCATGGCCGCGTTGATCGCAGCCTGCACGTCCTGTGCGGCCGAATCGATGTTGCGGCTGGTGTTGAACATCAGGAACACCATGCTGCGGCCATCGCTGCTGCTGGAGCGCATGGTGTCGATGCCAGGCACCTGACCCAGGTGCCGCTCCAGGGGCGCGGTGACCGTGGCCGCCATGGTGTTGGCGTCGGCACCGGTATTGGAGGCCTGCACGAAGATCACCGGGATGGCGAGGTTGGGCAGGGCAGCAACACCCAGCCGCAGATAGCAGAGCAAGCCGGCGAAGAACAGGCCGATCGCCAGCAGGGTGATGCCGATCGGGCGCGAGATGAAAGGCGCGGAGATGTTCATCCGCGCTTACCGTGCCGTCTGCAGGCGTGCAGCGGCGCGTTGTTCACGGCGCTTGGCCGCCCACTCGGACAGACGCTCGAAGTACAGGTAGATTACCGGCGTGGTGTACAGCGTGACCAGCTGCGACAGCAGCAGGCCGCCGACGATGGCCACACCCAGCGGACGCCGCAGTTCCGAGCCGATGCCGGTGCCAAGTGCCAACGGCAGTGCGCCGAGCATGGCCGCGGCGGTGGTCATCATGATCGGGCGGAAACGCAGCAGGCAGGCGCGACGGATCGCGTCATAGGCATTGGCGCCGGAGCGCTGCGCGTCCAGTGCGAAGTCGATCATCATGATCGCGTTCTTCTTGACGATGCCGATCAACAGCACGATGCCGACGATGCCGTCCACCGACAGGCTCATCCCGCACAGGTACAAGGCCAGCAGTGCGCCGACGCCGGCCGGCGGCAGGGTCGAGATGATGGTCAGCGGATGGATCCAGCTTTCGTACAGCACGCCGAGCACGATGTAGATCACCGCGATGGCGGCCAGCAGCAACAGGATCACGTCGGTCTGGCTGCTGGAGAACTCGGCCGCGGTGCCGACGAACTGCGCCTGCATCTGTTGCGGAAGCTCCAGTTCGGCCACCGCCTTGTTGATCGCATCCACGCCTTCGGACAGGGAGTAACCCGGCGCCAGGTTGAACGAGATTGTCGCCGACGGCAGCTGCTGTTGGTGGCTGACGATCAGCGGCGCGGTACCGGGCTTGGCGCTGGCAATCGCCGACAGCGGGATGCTGCCGCCTGCGCCCAGCGCGATGCCGGTATTGGCACTGCCGATGCCGGTGGCGGTGGACGAGTTGCTCGAGGTCACCTGGCCCAGGGTGGTGGCATTGCTGCCGCTGAGCGTGCCGCTGCCGTTGCTGCCTATCGCCAGCTGGTTCATCAGCGCATCGCTGGTACGGAACTCCGGCGCCACTTCCAGCACCACGCGGTACTGGTTGAGCTGGGTGAAGATGGTCGAGATCTGGCGCTGGCCGTAGGCGTCGTACAGCGTGTCGTCGATGGTCTGCATCGGCACGCCGTAACGGCTGGCCTTGTCGCGGTCCACTTCCACATGCAGCGCGCGGCCGTGGTTGGCCAGGTTGTCGTCGACGTCGGCCAGTTCCGGCAGCCGGCGCAATGCATCGGTCACGCGTTCGGTCTGCTTGGCCAGCTCGGCGCTGTCCATGTCCGACAGCGAGAACTGGTAGGCAGTGGCGGCCACGCGCGTATCCAGGGTCACGTCCTGCACCGGCTTCAGGTACAGCGCGATGCCGGGGATATGTGCGGCGGCGGCCTGCAGGCGCGGCAGGATCACATCCAGCCCATCGCGATCGCCACGGTCCTTGAGCACGATGCTCAGCTGGCCCTGGTTGAGGGTGGGATTCATGCTGCCAGCGCCGATGTAGGCAGCGACACCGGTGACCGCTTCATCGCTCTGCAGCGCGGCGGCCACGGCTTGCGTGCGCTGCTGCATCTGCTCGAAGGCGACGTTCTGGTCGGCGATGACCACGCCGGTGACCATGCCGGTGTCCTGGTCGGGCAGCAGGCCCTTGGGGATCACCATGTACAGCAGCACGGTCAACGCAACCGAGGCCAGGGCGATGCCAAGGGTCAGCGGCTGGTGGTGCAGCACCCAGTCCAGCGTGCGCTCGTAGACGCCGACCAGACGCGACCAGGCGGTGACCTTGCCTTCCGCTGCGGTCCGCTCATGCGCGTCGTCGCCTTCCGGCAGCGCATCGGGCTTGAGCAGGTAGGCGCACATCATCGGCGTCAGCGTCAGCGAGATCACCATCGAGATCGCGACTGCAATCGACAACACCCAGGCGAACTCATGGAACAGACGACCGGTGACGCCCGGCATCAGGATCAGCGGCAGGAACACCGCGATCAGCGAGACCGTCAGCGACAACACGGTGAAGCCGATCTCCCTGGAGCCGATCTCCGCCGCTTCCTGGCCGTCCTTGCCCTTCTCGATGTAGCGCACGATGTTCTCGATCATCACGATCGCATCGTCGACCACGAAGCCGGTGGCCACGGTCAGCGCCATCAGCGACAGGTTGTCCAGCGACATGCCGGCGAAGGCCATCACCCCGAACGTGCCAAGCAGGGACAGCGGCACCGCCACCGACGGGATCACCGTCGCCCACAGCCGGCGCAGGAACACGAAGATCACCGCCACCACCAGGCAGATGGTGAGGACCAGGGTGAACTGCACGTCATGCACCGAGGCGCGGATGGTCACCGTGCGGTCGGAGAACACATCGAGCTTCACGTCGGCCGGCAGCATGCCCTGCAGGTTGGGCAGGATCTGGCGGATGTTCTCCACCGTCTTGACGATGTTGGCACCGGGCTGGCGGCGTACTTCCAGCAGCACTGCCGGCTTGCCATCGGCCCAAGCGGCGAGCTGGTCGTTCTCGACGCCATCGACCACCTTGGCGACGTCGCGCAGGCGTACCGGCGCGCCATTCTGGTAACGGATGATGATGTCGTTGTAGTCGGCCGCGTCGCTGAGCTGGTCGTTGGTGGACAGCGTATAGCTCTGCGTCTTGCCGTTGAGCGAGCCCTTGGGCGCGTTGACGTTGGCCTGGGTCAACGCACTGCGCAGGTCTTCCAGGGTCATGCCCATGTTGGACAGCTGCGCCGGATTGACCTGGATGCGCACCGCAGGTCGCACGTTGCCGGCGATGGAGACCAGGCCGACGCCGTCGGTCTGTGACAGGCGCTGGGCGAGGATCGAGTCGGCGAGATCGTTGACCTCACGCAGCGGGCGCGTGTCCGAGGCCAGTTTCAGGGTCAGGATCGGCGCATCGGCCGGGTTCACCCGGTTGTAGACCGGCTGGTAGGGCAGCGAGCTGGGCAGGGTGGCCTGGCGGATGGCCGCCTGCACGTCCTGCGCGGCGGTATCCAGGTCGCGTTCCATCGAGAACTGCAGCACGATGCTGGACAGGCCTGCCGACGAATCGGAGGTCATCATGTCCAGCCCGGAAATCTGCCCCAGCTGCCGCTCCAGCGGCGTGGTCACCAGCGAGGCCATGGTCTGCGCGCTGGCACCCGGGTACTGGGTGGTCACCACCAGGCTGGGCGCTTCGATCTCGGGCAGGGCCGCAACCGGCAGGCGCTGGTAACCGAGGATGCCCAGCAGCATCAGCCCGATCATCAACAGGGAGGTGGCGATCGGGCGCCGGATGAAGATAGTCGAAAAGCCCACGGTCGGTTCCTGGTGCGGGGGAGGGGAGGCGGGTGCCGGCCAGCGCCTCAGCGCGGCGGGCCACCCCGTCCACCACGGTTGCCCTTCTGGCTGGCCGCCTTGAGCTGTTCTTCGGTCGGCGTCGGCGGTGCCTGGCCCGGTGCCAGTGCGTTCACCTTGCTGCCTTCCTTCAAGCGGAACTGGCCTTCGGTGACGACCTTTTCGCCGGCCTGCAGGCCCGTGCTGATCACCACGTGGCTGTCATCGACCTGGCCACCCTGTACCACCTCACGCAGGGTGACGGTGTTGTCGGACTTGACCAGGTAGACGAAATCGCTGGTGCTGCTGCGCTGCACCGCTTCGGCCGGCACCACGATCGCGCCGGGCAGCACGTTGAGCTTCATCTGCACGTTGACGAACTGGCCCGGCCACAACGCATCGTTGGCATTGGGGAACTGTGCGCGCAGGCGGAAGGTGCCGCTGCTGCTGCTGATCTGGTTGTCCACCACCTGCAGCACGCCGTCGGCATTGACCACGCTGCCGCCTTCGCGGTCCAGGGTAGCGGTCTGCAGCGGGCCTGCGGCTTGTGCGCTGCGCACTGCATCGAGCTGCTGCTCGGGCAGGTTGAACAGCACATAGGCCGGCTGCAGCTGGGTGACGGTGACGATCTGGCTGCCGGCGCTGACCACATTGCCCGGGTCAACCGCACGGATACCGGCGATACCGTTGATCGGCGAGGTGATGCGGGTGTAGTCCAGCTGCACCTTGGCCTGTGCGGCCGAGGCCTGCGAGGCGGCGACGGCGGCCTGGTATTGGGTCACCTGGTTGCGCAGCGTTGTCAGGTCGGTCTGGGCAACGAACTGGCGGTATTCCGGCGAGTTGGAGCGTGCATAGTTGGACTGTGCGGTAGCCAGCAGGGCTTCGTTCTGGCGCTTGCTGGCGACGGCCTGGTCGTACTGTGCCTGGAAGGTGCGCGGGTCGATCTGCGCGAGCAGCTCGCCCTTCTTGACCGCCTGGCCTTCGCGGAAGTTGACGCTGAGCAGCTGGCCACCGACCTGCGGGCTGACGGTGACTGTATTGAACGCGGTCACCGTGCCTTGCGCGGTCAGGTAGACCGGCACGTCCTTCTTCTCGGCGCTGACCGCGGTGACCGGCACCGGGTCCTTGTCCTGCTCACCCTGGCCGCCCTGGCTCATGCCTGCCGGCGCCGCACCGGCCTTCTGCTTGCCGCCCCCCATCATCCGATAGCCGATGCCGGCCACCAGCAGCACTGCAATGACCAGCAGTACGATCTTCCAGAAACGCGACATGCGAAAACTCCTGAGGAACCGATAGGGGAGGGCAAACAAGGCGCAGAGGATACCGCCGCGCCTGTTGTCATGGAGGCATGACCGATGGGCCACGCATACAGACCCGTGCAGGTGATGAACGTTCCATCGCGGCATCGGTTGACCTGATGTTGTAGTGCCGGGCCATGCTCGGCAGGGGCGTTCCCAGCGTCGCATCAACCTGCAGGAATGCTGTGGGAGCGGTGTCAGCCGCGAAGCTGATGGTCTGCCGGATCGCAGACCAATTGGTGGTTCCCAATGTGCCGGCTTCGCGGCTGACACCGCTCCCACAGCATTCCTGCAGGTTGATGCGACGCTGGGAACGCCCCTGCCGAGCATGGCCCGGCACTACGGGCGATCGCCTACAGCGTGTCGGTTCCCTGCCGGCGGGCGCTTGGCCCATGATTGGCCTACATTCACCCTGTCCCCGATTGGAAGGAGAGTTGCTGATGGCCCGCAAGACCGTGTTGCTGTCTGCCTTGCTTTGCGCCCTTGCCCCGCTGGCGCAGGCCCAGGATGCCGCCCAGCGGCCCGAGGTGGCAGCTGCCGCCACTCGCCTGCAGCAGCAGGTGGTGGATTGGCGTCGTGACTTCCATGCCCATCCGGAGCTCTCCAATCGCGAAGAACGCACCGCGGCCAAGGTCGCCGAGCGCCTGCGTGCAATGGGCCTGAGCCCGAAGACCGGCGTGGCCGTGCACGGCGTGGTGGCCATCATCAAGGGCGGGCTGCCCGGCCCGAAGATCGCCCTGCGTGCCGACATGGACGCGCTGCCGGTCACCGAACAGACCGGCCTTCCATTTGCCTCCAAGGCCACTGCTGAGTACCGCGGCGAGCAGGTCGGGGTGATGCACGCCTGTGGCCATGACGCGCACACCGCAACCCTGCTGGGCGTGGCCGACGCGCTGGTCGCCATGCGCGACACGCTGCCCGGCGAAGTGATGCTGATCTTCCAGCCGGCCGAGGAAGGCGCGCCGCCGCCGGAGCAGGGCGGTGCCGACCTGATGCTGAAGGAAGGCCTGTTCAAGGACTTCAAGCCGGAGGCGGTGTTCGGCCTGCATGTGTTCTCCAGCGTGCAGGCCGGCCAGATCGCCGTGCGCGGCGGCCCGCTGATGGCGGCCTCCGACCGGTTCGGTATCACCGTCAATGGTCGCCAGACCCACGGCTCGGCGCCGTGGAACGGCGTTGACCCGATTGTTGCGGCCTCCGACCTTATCGGTACCGCGCAGACCATCGTCAGCCGCCGCGCCAACCTGTCCAAGCAGCCGGCAGTGCTCACCTTCGGCGCGATCAAGGGCGGCATCCGCTACAACATCATTCCCGACTCGGTGGAGATGGTGGGTACCATCCGCACCTTCGACCCGGACATGCGCAAGCAGATCTTCGCCGACTTGCGCAACGTCGCCGAGCACACCGCCGCCGCCCACGGTGCGACGGCTGTCACCGACATCTATGAGAAGGACGGCAACCCGGCCACGGTCAACGATCCGGCACTGACCGCGCGCATGCTGCCCAGCCTGCAGGCGGTGGTGGGCAAGGCCAACGTCTACGAGCCGCCGCTGCAGATGGGCTCGGAGGACTTCTCGCTGTACGCACAGCAGGTGCCGTCGATGTTCTTCTTCGTCGGTTCCACTGGTGCCGGCATCGATCCGGCTACCGCGCCGAGCAATCATTCGCCCAAGTTCCTGCTCGACGAAAAGGCACTGGATGTGGGCCTGCGCGCGCTGTTGCAGGTGTCGCTGGATTACCTGCACGGTGACAAGGCAGGTTGAGTCCGGGTAGTGTCGGGGGCTTACCTACAAGGAAGAAGGCGCTCCATGACAGCCAGCCTGGCCATGCTGCTGCAGTCGCAGCTCGACCCTCAGCTCACCGCCGAAGCCCTGCTTGCGCAGATGCGCAGCGATTGGCCCGACCTGGACCAATCGCTGCTGCGGCTGGGCGAGGCAACGACGGATGGCACTGTCGACAAGGATACCGATGGCGACGATTCGCCGATGCTGTGTCTGGAATACGCCGACTACCTGATCGCGTTGATGCCGATCCCGGTGCAGATCGGCGATGACATCGCGCAGATCTGCGCACACAGCCGGCTGTGGCCAGACGCCACGCCGGTACCGGTGGACTACGCCGCACACACCATCGTCACCGTGATGCGCTTCGGCGACGACGGGCAGGAGACCAATCTGGTCGCACAGGCGGCACTGCTCAGTCGTGTGCTGGCGTCGGCGGTGGCCGTGTCCAACAGCATCGAGGCGGTGTACTTCGGCAGCGCCAATCACGTGGTGCTGCCAAGCCTGTTCCGCGAGCTGACCCAGGCCACCTTGCCCGAGCCGCTGCCGATCGCCTGGGTGGCGATCAATGTCGGCCAGCGCCCGGACGGGGTGATGACCGGCCATACCCGCGGCATGGACATGCTGGGCCTGATGGACATCGAGATTCCCGAGACCGGGGAAACTGCCGAAGGCGTGTTCAGCCGCCTCACCGGCATCGTCGATTACCTGATCGAGAACGGCATGGTCATCAGCAATGGCGACACCCTCGGGGCGACCGAGGAGGAGCGAATCCGCGTGGTCTACGGCCCCTCGGCGCTGGACCCGGAGCGGGAGGTGATGCGGCTGGTGAGCGAGGAGATCCCGCAGGCCAAGCCAGGCAAATCGTGGTGGGCGCGGCTGCTGAACTGACGCTGCGCCAGGTACCGGTTTTCGTGCGAATGAGCGCCTCGGTATATCCGGCGCTCAAGCTGGCGCAACTACAATGGGGCCGATGAACACTCCCCAAGATTCCAGCCTCGGCCGTGAGGTCGACTACCCCCGCCAGTACGACGCCAGTCTGCTGTTCCCGATCCCGCGCGCTGGCGCCCGTGCCGAGATCGGTCTGGGCAGCGAACTGCCGTTCGTCGGCGAGGACCGCTGGCATATCTATGAGCTGGGCTGGCTGGACGCGCGCGGCAAGCCCTGCGTGGAAACCGCAACCCTGTACGTGCCCGGCACCTCGCCGAACCTGATCGAGTCCAAGTCGCTCAAGCTGTACCTGAACTCGCTCAACGGGGCACGTTTCAACCGTGCCGAAGCCGTGCGCGAGCGCATTGCCACCGATCTGTCGGCCTGCGCCGGTGCAGATGTGCGGGTGGAGTTCGGCCTGCCGCCGGTAGAACAGGCGGCAGGTGAGAGCATTGACCACCTGGATGTCGCCATCGACAGCTATGGCCCGCCCGATGCAAACCTGCTGCTCGCCGATGCCGGTACGGTGGCCAATGAGACCCTGGTCTCGGCCCTGCTCAAGTCCAACTGCCCGGTGACCGGCCAGCCGGACTGGGCCAGCGTCAGCATCCGGTACCAGGGCCCGCGCATCGACCGCGAGGGCCTGCTGCGCTACCTGGTCAGCTACCGCGACCATGCCGAGTTCCACGAACAATGCGTGGAGCGGATCTTCCTGGAGCTGAGCCAACGCTGCCAGCCCGTCACCCTGGAAGTCGAGGCACGCTATACCCGCCGCGGCGGCCTGGACATCAACCCGCGCCGCTCCAGCCCGGGCCTGCCCGCCAGTCCCCCGATCCGCGACCTGCGTCAATAAACATTCAGCTGCGTACGCAGGTTTTTACGTCGGCACGATGAAACCTTAACAGGCCTCGTGCAATCGTTGCTCCCCGTCAGTCACGGAGGAGCAACCTGGATGAGCAGTACTGAAAAGAAAGCCGACTTTTCCGATGTCACCGGGACCGTCAGCAGTACCGAACAGGTAGTGCAGAAAGCCGATTTCTCCGACGTCACGGCTAACGTGACAAGCACGGAAGAGATCGTTGGTGAACAGCACTACACGGTGCAGAGCGGCGACAACCTTTCCAAGATCGCCAAGAACCTGCTTGGCGACGGTAACGCGTGGAAAAAGATCTTTGACGCCAACCGTGACGTCCTCGATGACCCAGACAAGATCCGGCCGGGACAGATACTGAAGATTCCTGCGCGTCAGGGCTGATCTCCGACGCCGCAACGTACGAACTTTCAATCCAGATTCGGAGCAATTCATGAAGAAGACTTCGCTTAGCAGTGCCTTGATGATCGCGGTGGTCGGTGCGGTTGCACTGGTTGGTTGCAAGAAGAAGGAAGAAGAGGTCGCGCCACCGCCGCCGGTTGCAGCAGCCCCGGCACCGATGGTTGAGTCCGCACCTGCCGCGCCGGCTCTCGCAGTGACCGCGGTGACCGTCGGCAACGCGGCAGCGGCTGACATGTCGGTGGCACCGGTTGCGGTGTTGGCAGCCAAGGACAAGATCATCGTATCGATCAAAACCAGCGGTACCGCCAGCAATGTGCCGGTCGGGGCCAAGTTGACCTATCAGGACGGCCAGGTGGCCGGTGAGCAGAGCGCCACGCTCAACGCGACCGACACTGGTACCGCCAATATCGAGTTCAGCAAGGCAACGCCGTGGCCGGCTGGCAAGTACACCGCCGACGTCACCGTCGATGGCAAGGCTGCCGGTACCCCGCAGCAGTTCGAGGTGAAGTGAGCAAGGCGTAAGCCGGCGAACTCTCTCCCGCCGGTGATACGCATGGGCGCAGCCACCAGGCTGCGCCTTTTTTTTGCATCAACCGTAAATGCTTGTTGTAGGAGCGGCGTCAGCCGCGAAGCAGGGAGATCATCAGATGAAGGGATTCGAGCAACCTCAGTGTCGCGGCTGACGCCGTTGCTACAGGTATACCGCCGGTTCGAACGTTGCGATTTCGAGCATTTGAGTGGCTCGGAACCCGCTGTCTGGCTCTGACATCGGCTGATTCTTGTG